>CBZS010000376.1 GCA_000613065.1 Richelia intracellularis
AGGGGAAAAAAGAACAGGGATAATCTATGTGGGATTACAATCAGCCTTTAGCACAGCAAAGCGTTGCCAGGAGAAACAACCTCTTCTGTTGTGGCATTATCCCTGGGACAAATTGCAGAATCTGATTCTCAACAAGACCCAACATTTAAAACTTCCTTAGCCTATACCCGCTTAACAGCAACATCAGCACTAGAAAAACTCAAAGAACAGGGATTTAGCCAGGAGCAATTGCCTTGCGCCAGTACAATGGCACAAGTATTGAATCGAATGGGCTATGGTCTTCGTAAAGTAGTAAAAGCCAAACCTCAAAAAAAATTCCACAAACGGATCATATCTTCAACAACATCAAAGAATTTGAGCCCCAATCAACAAACAAGCCTCAAAGTCAAACCACTAAGCATGGATTGCAAAGCTACCGTTAATATCGGGGGTTATTCTCGTGGTGGAAAAACCAGAGGAGACAATCAAGCTGAGGAGCATGATATGGGATCCACAGAAAAATATACTCCCTGTGGGATTCTTGATGAAGATAGTGGGCAGTTGTTGTATATTAACTTTGGTAGTTGTTCTTATAAAACCAGGGATTTTATTGTTGATACTCTAATTCAATGGTGGAAGACAATGACACCAGAACAAAAGCAGGATAACGAACTGATACAAATTAAAGTTGATAATGGTCCGGAAAGTAGTGGAGTAAGAACTCAATAAAAAAAAAGGATGGTTGAGTTTGTTGATCTGCTAAATATACCAATTCAATTGCTTTACTATGCTCCTTACCATAGTAAATACAATCCCATAGAGGGTTGTTGGGGTATTCTTGACCAGCATTGGAATGGGGGGGGCCAAGCTTGTTGATGTTGAAGTCATGGTTTCCTGGGCTTCGAGTATGACTTGGAAAGGCTTATATCCTATCTTGAGTTTAAGTAAAACTGTTTACCAAAAAGGGATTTCTCTAACAAAGAAAGCTATGAAACAAGTCGAGTTTAGATTAGAGCGAAATCCACTGTTGCCCAAATGGCATATCTTTATTCAACCGCTTTAGCTGGTAATTTATTTTTCAAAAATCACCTGAACCACCTTCATAGGGATAGATTGCATTGTCAATCCTACTTCTATATCCTGCTAATCTAGATGGTCTTCATCTAATTCCTCGATCGCAGGTGTTTCATCACCAGGAGTTCTTAATTCTTCAACCATTGCTTGGACTGCGAGGGGTGGAGGTGGGGTGAATAGAGACACAGACCAAGTGACGATAAAATTAATTACCATCCCTAAAGTGCCAATTCCTTCAGCAGAAATACCAAAGAACCATGGTTCGACACCATAGAATTTGACACTGATGATGTAAAAAATGGTAAAGCTTAAGCCAGCAAGCATTCCGGCAATTGCACCTTCACGATTGGTACGTTTGTCGAATATTCCCAGAATAATTACCGGGAAAAAGCTAGCTGCGGCTAAACCGAAGGCAAAAGCAACAACTTGAGCCACAAATCCGGGAGGATTCACCCCAAAATACCCAGCAATAGCAATCGCAAAACCCACCATCACTCTACCAACCATGACTCGATTCCCTTCAGATGCTCCGGGGTTAATCATGCGATAGTAAATATCATGGGCGACGGAACTAGATATGACTAATAGTAAACCTGACGCTGTGGATAAGGCTGCTGCCAAACCTCCAGCCGCAACTAAACCAATTACCCAAGCTGGAAGATTCGCAACCTCAGGTGTGGAAAGGACAACAATATCTGGGTTAATGGTGATTTCGCTCGTATTTTTATCCGGGCTTAACTCAATCTTGCCATTACCATTTTTGTCGTCAAAGGTGAGAAGTTTGGTATTCTCCCATTTTTTCGCCCAGTCCAGTTGATTAATTTGTTCGATAGTTTGATTATTAAGGGTATTAATCAAGTTATAACGAGCAAAAGTGGAAATAGCTGGTGCTGTTGTATAGAGCAAAGCAATGAGTAATAAAGCCCAACCCCCAGAATAGCGAGCTGAACGGACATCAGGAACTGTGTAAAATCTGACTATAACATGGGGTAATCCTGCTGTTCCCACCATTAAAGCAATGGTAATGAACAGCACATCGAGCATGGATTTATTGGCAAATGGTTGTGTATATTCCTGAAAACCCAAGTCAACTTGAATTTGATTGAGTTTAGGAACAATATCACTAAATGCAAAGGATAATTGAGGAACCGGGTTATTGGTAAGTAATAGAGAAATTGCGATCGCGGGGATGAGATAGGCAACAATTAGTACGCAGTATTGAATGACTTGAGTCCAGGTAATCCCTTTCATCCCTCCCAGTACGGAGAAAAAGCCAACAATCACCATACCGATGATTACACCAGTACTGATATCTACCTGTAAAAAGCGGCTAAATACAATTCCTACACCACGCATTTGTCCAGCGACATAAGTCAGAGAGACAAATAAAGCAGCGAATACAGCCACCACACGGGCTATATTTGAGTAATAGCGATCGCCAACAAAATCGGGAACTGTATATTTTCCAAATTTGCGGAGATATGGCGCAAGTAACAAAGCTAACAGTACATAACCACCTGTCCAACCCATTAAATAAATTGAACCATCATAACCCAACGCAGAAATCAACCCTGCCATGGAGATAAACGAAGCCGCTGACATCCAATCAGCTGCCGTTGCTGCACCATTTGCCAGTGAAGGAACCCCCTGTCCAGCAACGAAAAAGCCTTTACTATCTTGAACGCGAGAACGCCAGCCAACATATAAGTAGAGAATAAAGGATATAATAACTAAGGTTGTAGTCCAAGCTTCAGCTGACATTATTTATTTCTCCGATTCATGCCATATTTGCGGTCAAGTTTATCCATCTGCACCGCATAGATAAATATCAAAGCAACAAAGACAAAAATCGAACCCTGTTGTGCCATCCAAAACCCCAGAGGTAAGTTACCCAAACGGATATTATTCAAAGGTTCGACGAGCAAGATACTAAAAACTAGGGAAACTAAACCCCAAACAATAAGAAGATTTCTGATTAAAGCAGTGTTAGCACGCCAGTAAGCCTGACGTTTATCTTGGTTCATAATTGATATTTTTCTCAAACGAAGAAGACTATTGTATGGCTTGAGGTACTTAAGAGCAACGCCCGAGCAAGAATTTACACTTGTTTAAATTGAGAAATAATATCCAAAACAGACTGATAAAATGTAAGTTTTATAAACAACATTTTCCCTAACAATTATGTTGACTGCGAATACAGGTCCTAACAGGATAACGTTGACCGTGTTTTAAAACTTTGGTGATGTGTCACATCCTTGGGTAAGACTCTAATCTGATATAGATTCATCTTTGATATGGATGGGCAAAATGCTGAACTATCTGATGTTTTACCTCACTTTCAGGCTCAAGAATCGTTGGCTATGATGTTTTGGCTTTTCTATAATCACCCGGATGCTTGGCACTTCTCGCATTTACTATTCATAACAAATGTAAGAAAATTTAATATTTTGTAAAAAATCACTATAATTAGGTAAGGCTTTGTACTTAAAGGGACAAGTGCAAAGTCTTTGTCATATTTTTGTGGTGATCGTTAAGTTGTGCTGAAAAACATGAGTATCAGCCAATGGCGTTGCATAAGTGCGGGATGAATTAGGGTTTTAAACCATTGATAAATCGTTGAAAATTTAGTGAAATCATCCCCTGATTCAGCAACGCCCACCCAATTATTCCGGAACTGGACTGGAAACGGAGTCAACAATCAAGGAGATATTAAACCATGAGCAATATGAAATTTGTCAATGAAAAGAAAGAAGTAGTAGCTGCGGCTGGAGCAAATTTGCGACAGAAAGCCATGGAAAATGGCATTGATATCTATAAGATGTGGGGCAAAATGATGAATTGTGGTGGCTACGGACAGTGTGGAACCTGTGCCGTAGAGGTAGTAGAAGGGATGGAATACCTTTCCCCACCCACAGAAGCAGAGAACCGTTTATTAAAGAAAAAGCCGGCAAATTTCCGTCTTGCTTGTCAAACCTTAGTCAATGGTCCAGTAAGTGTGGTTACTAAGCCTTAAAGGGAGTTTTACTCGAGAGTCCAGCATCTTTGTAAGTCCAAAAATCTGCCATGACACTGGCGTAGATAGTGATATCCTAAAATTGTTGAGAGGAAATTAAGAGAGGCATTATTGGCATGCAAGTTAATGATTTAGGGTTTGTAGCTAGTTTACTATTTGTACTAGTTCCGGCTGTTTTTTTAATACTTCTTTACACTGTGACTGCTAGTCGGGAAGGAAAACAAGATTAATAATGATTTATATATAAAATTGAAATAACCCCTACATCAAAAGAGTAGGGGTTTTATTAATGGATTTTCAGCTTATTTTCCAATAGATATTACTTAAATCATTCTATCCTATGGTTCTTGCCAATAACACAGGACAAGTAGCATTTACCCGCACATAATCAGATAAAGAAGCTCCTATAAGCCTATCTATATCTACTAAACTCTTAGCAATAGAAGGACGGCGGTCGGGAGAACCTAAAAGTAATAAATCTACATTATTGCTATCTGCCAAACGACAAATTTCTTCTCCCGGTTTACCCTTACTAGCTATACAACGGTACTGAACTCCCTGCTTTTTAGCCTCTGCGATCGCATTAGCAAAAATTGGATCTTCTTCTGATTTACTTCCTGCTATTTCCCCTGTTTTCCCACTTAAATCAGGAGAGACGTGGGATAAAATAAGTTCACCTCCTTTAATATCTCGCAAAAAAAATAAAGCTAAATTTAAAGAATTCTTTGCGGCATCAGACTTATCTATTGCCACCATTACGCGGTTAATTCTCTTGACATAAATGTCATCTTTTACCAGTAACATGGGAAGGGAAGATAATTGAAAAACGTACTGGCTAACTGAATTACCTAAAATAGATTTTAGGCGCTTGAGTCCGCGAGAACCCATAATCATTAAGTCTGCTTCTATCTCGTCTGCAACTTGACAAACTATCTGTTTAGGATCTCCTTCTCGCAAAATTGAAGAAACATTAGCTGGATCTAAATTTAAGTATTGAATAGCTTGAGCTAGAATTTTGCCCCCTTCTTTCCATTTTGCTGTCATAAGTTCCGAGGAATTTTGCTTGCTAACTACATGCAAAACACTCACTTTTGCCTTTTTAATCGATGGAATCTCTGCCATCATTTTCAGCATTTCCTCAGCATGACCAAGTCCAGAAACCGCTAATAAAATTGTGTTTATCATGAGACTGATTGTATGAATTGGATATGATTTCGGATGAGATTAATTGTAATGATCGTGCAGCAGAATAATTACAATTATTTGACAATTTATAAAATTTTGACTTTGCTGAATAAGGGGATTATTTTACTAAATGTTCAACGATTTATCAATGGTTTCAAACGTTAATTAATCTCCCACTTATGCAACGCCAAACTTTTTTGTAACTCACAAGTTATATGCATAATTCTTTCGCTATTATAACCATTTTTACCTTGATAGCTATTCACCAAATTAAACTTTGTGATTCAGAAAAATCTATGGATTTAATTGAACCACAAAGTTTAGCAGAAGTTTTTAACTTTGTTGACTTGGGTCTTTATGCTGAAACCCATTGCTTATTCTGCCTGATTTAGGCGATAAAAAATAATAAGATTTATTATTTTTTACCTAGATTAACTATTTTTAATTAAAGCAATATATTTTTTGCTTCTAGTATTTAGCTCTACTTAATTTTCCATATAAAACTGAAATTTAGATTGTAACACCTACTGATTAGCAAGATGTTACAACCCATGAAGCTAAAAGCTACATATCTTTATTGCGGATATTTCTAATTTCTCGAAGATATCTCAGAGGATGTTTTAAAAGTGGAAGTGAGTTACAAATCATGCAAGTAGCCTGACCATGATACGTATCATTGCAATATAAATTAAAGTCTCAGAAGTTTCAGGTAGCCTTTCATAGTCCTTACTTAATCTTCTACACCAATTGAGCCACCGGAAAGTTCGTTGTACAACCCAAGGTTTTGGTAAAAGGGTAAAACCCTTCTTTTCTAAGGGTCTGAGAACCACTTCCACAATCCAACGAAAAACATCGATTATCCAGTGTGCAAAATCTTCCCCCCGATATCCTCCATCCATCCAGATAGTGTGCAGTCTTTTAACTTTATCTTTCATCTGATAAACCTGCCAGAACGTGCACGTTTAATTTAGCCCCTGCAGGTTCTGGCACACTTGCACAAGTAACCAAGACTCGCAAAACTAGCCCTAACAAGTCAACGGTAATAAATCCCTTACGTCCATGTATTTGTTTTCCTGGGTCGAAACCAACATCCGTACAAATCATGGTTGCGGTTTCAAGTGATTGGCTATCAAAGGCTGCTTCCCATGGACTTGGTTCTCGACTGGCTGCTACGCGAACCCATTGATATAGTTTATCATGAACCTGAAGCCAAGTACGGTCTTTGCCCCATCTTGTGAAATAGCCATAGAGTGTAGACCAAGGTGCTAAATCTCCTGGTAATGCCCGTCATGTACATCCTTGACACAGTACATATAAAATCGCGTTTACTACTGGGTACATACATGTTGTAGGTGGACGACCACCTGGTTTTGCCTCTGGAAACAGCTGTGGGATTAACTCCCACTGTTCCCACGTGAAATTGCTAGGATAATTCTTAGTCATTTGCTCACGGGGTGCTGTTTTCTATAATTCTCAGCATATGCCTTGTGAGCTTTTTGATGATACCTCCCACCTTTTAAAACATCCTCTCAGGGTAAGCGCATCTCAAATTCTATTGACAAGCGGGTTGAGAGGTATCATCATGTTGGGATAAACAAGCATTAAGAACAGTCAGCATATAATTATTATCCATAGCGGCTGGATTAGATTTTTGGCGATTACTACGTTTCAAAGATTGCTCTAGGTTTAAAGCATTAAGAGCTATTCACCGCAGAAGTGCTAAGTTTTGTGGAGTATGACCAGTACGGACATGACAAGCATCTTCATAAAAAGTGACATCTAAAGTCCAATGCAACCCATTTTCCACACCCCAATGAAGAGGAATCACTTGTCCTAAGTTACGAGGATCACAATTTAAACTAGTTAGATAAAACTGAACTTCACCCACGGGTTGTTTGATTCCAAAGATGTGGTACCCGCACAACCATGACAACGTATTTAAGACCAACTCAATTGTCTTGGTTATGCAAAGTTTGCAGTTGAGAAATAGGAAGACACCAAATTTGACGTTTTTCAGTACGATGATGACCTTTCTCTACCCGTTTATCATAACTATGGATAATACCTTTAAAGCCTTGATATAACTGTTGCTCAAAGCAATTTTTCACTTGTCTGTAAAGTGTAGGATGATTACCTTTGAGTGCTAAAACATAATCTGCTTTTGCATTCAATATTTGGGATGCAATTGTTGTTTGGGTACCCATGGCATCAATAGTAATAATACATCCAGCCATGTCTAATAATTCCAATAATGCAGGGATTGCTGTAATTTCATTCGATTTATCGTCTTGTTTTAGGACAAGTAAAACAAGACGATAAATCAATCGACCATGCACTAACTAGATGTAACGCTGATTCACCCTGTTCTCTATCATAGGAACCATTGATGGTAAGACCCTCAATGGGAATTACCTGTGTTCCTGGGACTTCAACTATTGATTCTACCCAACGTCGAAAGCATCGCTCAAATACTTTTGGGTTAATGGGTTCAAACACCCGTGGAAACGTATCTGCACTTGGGATGCCCTCTGGTAAAGCTAAAAACTGCTCCAACCAGTCGTATTTACTCAATCCATAATTTTCCATGTCCTCCCATCCCTAACCTCCTGCAATCACTGATAGTATTCCAATGATTAAAATATCTGTTAAGAAATGGACACGGGTTCTTTCTACAGGTGGGTCTTCTATCTCACTAAAAACTAATGACATTTTTTCTGTCAATGCAGTGGCATTGGCTATACTCAAATTTTTTGAGTTTTTAATCTTTGGTTTTGAAGATTTGAAACCCGTAGGCCCAAGCTTTCTTGTCAGAGATACCATTATTAGACTAAGCCGTTCAGTTAAGATAGACCCTTTGCTTCCTTAGGATACGACTTAACTTCTTTAATACTTAAACCTCCATTTTTGTGCCCCACGAGTGTTCCAGCAACTGGGGAAGATTGGGTGGGGTAGGGGAGTGCCAGGTGGGGGTATGAGTGTTTATTGGCCTTACTCAAGGTCTTGATGCCCCTACCTGGCACCACGGAATCTAGGGAAGGGTTCCCCAGTTGCGTCAACTTTTTTTGGCGATGCCCCTCCAGTACCCCTCCAAAGGGCGTTGGCGTTCGCACTTGACAATCAAGACATACCGCACAATTATGTACAAAAATCTGTAATTTTCACTACAAAATTAGATGCGCTTACCCTGGAACAAATCTAATTAAACTACAGTCTATCGCTATTTCAGAAGATGAGGCAAAGACCGTACTTGGCTTCAGGTTCATGACAAACTATATCAATGGGTTCGCGTAGCAGCCAGTCGAGAACCAAGTCCATGGGAAGCAGCCTTTGATAGCCAATCAGTTGAAACCACAACCATGATTTGTACGGATGTTGGTTTCGACCCAGGAAAACAAATACATGGACGTAAGGGATTTATTACCGTTGACTTGTTAGGGCTAGTTTTGCGAGTCTTGGTTACTTGTGCAAGTGTGCCAGAACCTGCAGGGGCTAAACTAAACGTGCACGTTCTGGCAGGTTTATCAGATGAAAGATAAAGTTAAAAGACTGCACACTATCTAGATGGATGGAGGATATCGGGGGGAAGATTTTGTCCACTGGATAATCGATGTTTTTCGTTGGATTGTGGAAGTGGTTCTCAGAACCTTAGAAAAGAAGGGTTTTACCCTTTTACCAAAACCTTGGGTTGTACAACGAACTTTCCGGTGGCTCAATTGGTGTAGAAGATTAAGTAAGGAATATGAAAGGCTAACTGAAACTTCTGAGACTTTAATCTATATTGCAATGATACGTATCATGGTCAGGCGACTTGCATGATACGTAACTCACTTCGACTTTTAAAACATCCTCTAAG
>CBZS010000377.1 GCA_000613065.1 Richelia intracellularis
ACATTTGTTTAAATTGCGTTCGCCAATTTATAGATATCTATAATCTACCAAAAGGATACTCACATGAGATCAAACAAGAATGCTTAAAAGCATAGGTTAATGGCTCGGGATTTAGGGCTATTGAACCCCAAAAAGGAGTTGATCACACAACCATAATTAGTTGGGTAAAACAAGTTGGTGAAAAATTGCCAGATGCACCATCAATAGAGGATATCCCAGAAGTTGGAGAACTGGACGAATTAGAAAATTTCGTCGGTAAAAAAAAAATGGTTGTGGACAGCAGTAGACCATTTCCGCCAAGGAATTTTAGGTTGGGTACTGGGAGACCATAGTGCAGAAAGCTTTCAACCTTTGTGGGATATTTATTGTCTACCTCTGGAAGTGCTATTTTTATGTCACAGATGGATGGAAAGTTTACGCCAGTTTTATTGAACCAGGAGACCATATTATTAGCAAAACAGATATGACCAGAGTAGAAGGGGAAAACACACGTTTATGTCATGATCTCCTATGTCTACATCGAAAAACAGCGTTGCATAAGTGCGGGATGAATTAGCGTTTGAAACCATTGATAAATCGTTGAAAGTTTAGTGAAATCATCCCGCACTTATGCAACGCCCGAAAAACATTATGCTACTCTAAATCCGTAGATATGCTTTAGCACTCTATTTGATTGTTACTTCATTACTTTAAGTATAGATAAATACCTGTATTTGGTTGAATTATCCCGCAAATAAAATATGCAACTCCATTTTATCTTCCCTACTCATGTCTCAATCTATGGCAAAACAATTACATTTAGCTCGTAGTTTATATCTAATTATATTTACTCTCAGTTGGGGTTTATTTGGTTGTAATAACCTCGGTAGTTCATCTGGTTTTGTTTCTGTTACCACGACTAATAACAATACAAAAAATAACTTCCCCCAAGTCGTTGCTACTACTACTATTCTCTGTGATTTAGTTGATAAAATCGCTAGCGGAACCATTAATCTTAGTTGTTTAATCCCTCCTAATACCGATCCCTATACCTATCAAGTAAATAACAATGATAGACAAGCTCTTTATCAGGCTAAATTAATTTTTTATAATGGCTATAACCTCGAGCCACAATTAATTAAGGCTATTATAAATACTCCAAATCGATCACCGAAGGTAGCAGTTGCTAAGTTTGCGGTGAAAAAACCTTTATATTATCGAAACCAGGGGCGAAGAATTCCCAATCCCCATATTTGGCATAATGTGAAACATGCTACGCGCATGGTAGCTGTAATTAATAGTTTTTTGGGGCAGAGATTTCCCCAAAATAAAAATATTTATCAGGAAAATGCAAATGCTCTAAAATCAGAATTATTTCAATTACATAAGTGGGTTAAAACTCGTATCAATACTATTCCCAAAGAACAACGCGAGTTAATTACAGCCCATGATTCTATGGGCTACTATGCCAAGGCATACGGCTTTAATCTGTCAGGTTCTGTTCATAGCATTAATACTACAAAAAAACCCACTCCTGCACGCTCACAAGCATTGGTTCAAGGTATAAAAAAAGCCAAAGTCTTAACTATTTTTCCGGAATTTACCGTTGAAACTGAATCTATCCGAAATGTTGCCAAACAAGCGGGGGTTAAGATCGCTAATCAAAAATTATACACCCATGCTTTGAGCGAACCGGGAACTAAAGCTGATACTTACCGCAAAATGATTACTACCAATACCCGTAGTATTGTGGAAGGATTGGGAGGAACTTACTTTATATTCACACCGAAGCAGAAACCGTAAAGGCATTGCTGAATACTGGGATGATTGAAGCTGACACGGAGATGCGGGGATTATCATTGCTCCTCTCTGACAAAATCATCCCGCAATAAATATGCAATGCCACTGTAGAAACCCACATTTCGCAGGTGCGAACGCAAAATGTTGTATTTTTGAAATATAAGTTTTTCAGAATGACAAATCAAAGTACAAGATATCGAGCACTTATGCATAGTGCCAGGGATTATTGATGAAATGAGTTTGGTTGATTTGTTCAACCAACTGCTTGGAACTCATCCCCAAGAAATAATCAGCGCAGGCCAAGTGGTCAAAGCAATGATTATCAATGGCTTAGGCTTTATCAGTGCACCACTATATTTATTTGAGAAGTTCTTTGAACAGATTGCAACCGAACATTTATTGGGAGAGGGAGACAACCAGAATATTTGAACGATGAACCCTTGGGCAGAGTCTTAGACGGCGTTGCATAAGTGCGGGATGAATGAGCGTTTGAAACCATTGATAAATCGTTGAGAATTGAGTGAAATCATCCCGCACTTATGCAACGCCTTGATGCTTTATTTGTTGCGGATGCAGCCCTTTACACTGAAGATAATTTGCAGATGATAGTCTCATTCAGATGGATATCCCGAGTTCCTGCAAGCCTAACTGCCACAAAATAACTATTAGAAAAGAACAGTATTGATGCATTTGTACCAAGTAAAATTCCAGGATATCGTATTGCCCCCTGTTGTAATGATTCTGGTGCTGTGCGACAACGGTGGCTAGTGATAGAAAGTGAACCCCGTAAAGAATCTGACTTAAAACAACTGGAAAAACAAACGTCTGACCAAAAAATATACCCAGGGACAATCCCAACTACGAAAATTGTGTCAATAGGAATTTGCATCTGCCGAAGATGCATTCAACGCAGCCAAATTACTTGAGAGTCAGTTGCCATCTCATCAACTTGCATGCAAATATTGAAGTTATTGAATATGGCCAACACCCGGGACATGCTAGACCTGGTAAGGATTCTCAACCTACCCTAATTCCCGAGATTCAAGCGGAAATTGTACCGAAAGAAACTGCAATTACCATTGCCACAGAACAGGCTGGCAGGTTTATTCTTGCCACCAATGTTGTTGATGCCGACAAACTTAGCAACGAAGATGTTTTACCTGAATATAAGGCACAACAATCTACAGAACGTGGTTTTCGGTTTCTCAAACACCCATTGTTTTTTACTTCCACTGTGTTTCTAAATTCAAGGAAAAAAGTGGCGGCTTTGGCAATGGTTATGGGTTTGTGTTTGGTAGTTTACAGCCTGGGTCAGAGAGCATTACGCGAATCTCTAAAACGAGGCTCCCAAACCATTCAAAATCAGTTCGGTAAACCAACTGCCACTCCTACTTAGGTTGGGTGTTTCAATCTTTCATGTCAATTCATTTATTAACCTTCGCTTGTTTGCAACAGATTTCCAACCTCAGTGAACAGCGGTGCTGGATTCTACAGTTTTTTGGTGCTCCCTGTCGTAAATATTATCTTCTTTGCGAACTAACTTGGGGAATGTGGGTAGAAATACATATTTTATTTAGCATAGAAATACCCAATATTTTTTAAGTAATTGTGATTTTTAGGATGACAGTGTGAATCAATGCGATCGCATTATTTTTGACCTCAAGGGCTACATTGTCAAGCCTGCTGTTCTCTCGCCAGAGGAAGTTGAGGAAATTCAAGAATTTGTGCTGCGGCAAAAAAAGGAGCCAGAATCCCTACTTCCCCATCAACGTTCTTTACCAGGAGGTGCTTTTGAAAAGCTCATCGGTCATCCGGTAGTAACGGATATTTTACAGAATGTGATTGATAATTAAATAGAGAGGATTCACCTAGAAAGTTCTTTCCTGAGTTAACGCAAAATGAGTGAAGGAGAGTGGAGCCCCTATGCAGGTGTGATGACAACTAACCCCAACTATGCATACAATGATTATGTATGATAGACGCATTTATGCAGGGATGACAAGGGTCGTTTGGCAATTAACCGAGGTACTGGAAGAGAAGGGAAGAACCTACTTTGTTCCTCGTAGCCATAAAGCCAATTACAATATCCGTAATTCCTCTATACCTAATTTAGATAAAAAGGATTCGGGTCTCTGAGAAAGTTACAGTTGTTCCCCCGGTTCCTTAGTTGTATTTTCTGAAGCTGTACGTCACTCTGCTGACTTTT
>CBZS010000378.1 GCA_000613065.1 Richelia intracellularis
GGAAAGGCTTATATCCTATCTTGAGTTTAAGTAAAACTATTTACCAAAAAGGGATTTCTCTAACAAAGAAAGCTATGAAACAAGTCGAGTCTAGATTACAGCGAAATCCACTGTTGCCCAAATGGAATATCTTGATTCAACCGCTTTAGGTGGTAATTTATTTTTCAAAAATTACCTTAGCGTTCGCAAACAGGTAGAGCAAGAACGACAGGAGTTAATTAACGAACTATCTGATTTTAAATTAGCCTTTGATAAATCTGCAATTGTTGACATTACCAATACCCAAGGGATAATAACCTAGGTCAATGATAGTTTCTGTCAGACTTCTGCTTATTCACGTGATGAAATAATCGGAAAATCCTATAAACTATTCAATTCCGGCTATCATCCTCCTAGCTTTTTTCAACACTTGTGGGGCACTCTCAACAATAAGGAAATTTGGCAGGGTGAAATTTGCAATCGAGCCAAGGACGTTAGTTTGTACTGGCTGGAAGGTACCATCCTCCCTTTTGTTACTGAAAAAAACCAACTATTTCAGTATCTATCCATTCGTTTTGATGTTACTAACCGCAAAAATGCCGAACATGTTATGCGACAGCAGGCAAACCGAGAAAAATTGCTGCGAGCAATAACAGATGGAATTAGCCAATCTCTCAATCTACAAACTATTTTCGATACTGCCTGTGAGGAGAACAGGAAAGTAATTGATGCAGATAGAGTAGCTATCTTCAAGTTTGATCAAGATTTGAGGTGTAATCAAGGTGAATTTGCGGCTGAATCATTGGCGATAGATTTTCCTTCGGTTTTAAACGTCAAAGTTTGTGACCCGTGCTTGGTGAAAATTACCGCGTTGCATAAGTGCGGGATTAATTAGGGTTTGAAACCATTGAGAAATCGTTGAAAATTTAGTGAAATCATCCCCTGATTCAGCAACGCCAGATTTCCTATCAACAACAATCTGGTGAATTAAATACCACCCATTCCTCATACCAAAACCACCTGCAAATTTCTGTGTTCGATACTGGTATCGGTATTTCTCTAGAAAATATAGAAAAACTGTTTCAGCCATTTATCCAAATTGATAGTGCCCTCAATCGCGAATATTCAGGAACAGGCTTGGGGCTTGCCCTAGTGAGACGGATTGTCGAACTTCATGGGGGACAAGTGGGGGTAACGAGTGAGGTGGAAGTAGGAAGTTGCTTTACAATCAAACTTCCTTGCACCAATCCTGAAAAATCTTCCCTGGAAGCAAGAGTATCTAGCCAAGATAATACAACACCCAATCATTTAGAGGAGAAATATTCTGAGTTAATCTTACTGGTTGAAGATAACGAAGCTAATATTCATACAATTTCCAGTTACTTGAAAGCCAAAGGTTACAGGGTTCTTTTGGCGAAAAACGGACATGAAGCGATCGCAATGGCAGGGTCGGAAAAACCTAATTTGATTTGGGTGCGACTCTTTTAGTAAGACGGGGAGTGGAACTTAGACAGGTATTGGAAGAGGTGGAGGGGTAGTAGAACAACGAGCTTTGAGAACTTGCTTGAGCAACGGAATACCACTAGAGTACAAAGCCAGGTGATTGGGTTTATGTTCTTGTTGTAGATGAAACTGCCAATACTCATCCCAATCGCCACTGATGTATAAAGAACCCAGGGTTAAAACAGCCTCACCACCCCTCATGGTCCATCTACCCCCAGTGATATCCATGCTGTCTGTCTTTAATCAGGTGGCGACAAGCACCCTCAATCACCCCCGTGGCCATGGGGAATCCAGCTTTTAAGTAATCGTCAGATTTGAGGTATTTGGCATTGTTAAGTAAATATCTAGCACAGGTATCCACAGGTTTACGTTCTTCAGAGGTGAGTTTGGGTAAAGTAACACTCCGGCGCATACCTGGGGCAACTGAACTTGATTTACCTTCAAGGATAAGCTGTAAACGTTTCCTCACCCAAGCTTCTGCCTGTGTTTAAGTTTGAGAATAAAAGACAAATGCAGCTTTCCAGAAACACTCAATCACATGGATAATATCCCTGTCTTAGTCCATGAGAGAGAATATTGCTATGCTGGTAGATTAAACTCCCCATCCAAAGGAAATAGGGTATTTATCTTTCTTCCTCCATAACCGATTCTATTGGCCATTACTGTACCAAATAATGTGGTCAATTTCCACGACAATTTTTTCTTGTGTGTTCTGTTTACTGAGTCTGTGGCTGCACACTCTCCCTCTATTTCATCTTGAGTGCGTTTATCAAAATATCTTTGTTTATAACAACCGTCTCAATGGTTCGTATCCATTTTCAAGTAACTGACTCTCTATCTGGGAGTGTTCTAACCCAGAAATGCTGTCTGAGTCTAACCAACTAACTATCTCTTCAAATACTTCTCGTGCTTGTGACCAAAACATACCTTGATTTGATGTAGCTCCTTGCATAGGGTGTGGAACTGTTCCTGTTTTTTCACTTTTTACAAGCCAATTCCATCAAGTACATTTTTGGCTGTCAATACTATTCTGGTTGACTTGTCATTTATTATTCTTCTTATATAGTACTCCTTACTACCAAAAGAGTCGCACACATTTGATTCTGATGGATATTCAAATGCCGGGAATGGATGGCATAGAAGCTATGCAGCAAGGCACCGATAGCAATCCCGACTTAACTCATGTACCCATCATGGCCCTTAGATATCTGGCTATGACACGGGATCGCTATCGGTGCCTTGCTTCTGGTGCCACTGATTTCATTCGCAAACCCGTCAAGCTAAGCCAGCTAGTCAATACAATCAAACAGATGGTAATTTCTCAATAATACAAACCCATGAAAAAAGCCTTGTAGTCAGGAAGTGTTGAACAAACCGCGTTAGCTTTACTCATCCCATTGTAATTAAGCAATACCCCTTCTTGATAAAGCTAATGGAACCCAAACATTTATACCTTGTTTATGTCATACTGCATCCTAAGCAAAGACTGGATTTTATCATTTGGTCCACTTTAAACAAAAGGCAAAGCGGCAGATATGGTCGCTCCTTCTCTGCTAGTATTAATAATTTATATACCAATGCAGGCGTTGGTGAATGCGTGATGTTTTTGTTGCAAGCATCAAGGAAAAATCAAGGTTTGAATGTTCTCCCTTACTGATTAGTATTCTCAAATTACCAACGCCCCAATCTAAATTACAAATCTCAGTTTTGGATAAAAAAATTAGAGGAATCAAAAATGCTGGAATTACTGAGTTCTGGTCTGGTAACAGTTTGGCTCAATATGGCTGGGGTGGAAGTTAAGCCTTTAGAAGCTTTAGAAACTTTGACTTGGCAAAGTAGTCCAGGGGTAGTTGCATTTCCAGATCCGAATCCAGCAGCTAAAAATACTGTGAATAAGTATCTGCAAGGTTTAGTTAGCGGGAAGTTAATTGATAAGAATTTAACCAAAAATCAGGGCATTTGGATACAATCTGGTCCCATGCTGATGGCAAATAATCAAGGAACAACCCCCGTACCAGCTGCATCTTTAACGAAAATTGCTACTTCCCTAGTGGCTTTCAAAACTTTTGGCCCAGATCATCAATTTGAAACTCTCATTAGCACTACTGGAAGAATCAACAATGGGGTTTTATCTGGTGATTTGATTATTGAAGGAAATGGCGATCCTTTCTTTGTTTGGGAGGAAGCGATCGCTGTTGGTAATAGCCTGAATAAAATGGGGATTAAACAGGTTCAGGGTGATGTAATTCTTCTTGGTAATTTTGCCATGAATTTTCAACGCAATTCAGTATTAGCTGGTCAATTGTTTAAAAAAGCACTGAATCACTCTAATTGGAATCGGAATATTACTTTGCAGTATTCCCGCATGGCTAAGGGTACTCCTAAACCGAAGGTAGAAATTACAGGACAGGTGAAAGGCCTAAATAGCGTTGTAGCACAAACAACTTTATTACTACGTCATAACTCTTTACCCATGAAACGGTTGATTCACGAGATGAATGTCTTTAGTAATAATGATATGGCGGAAATGCTAGCAGAAGCTGTAGGTGGAGTAGATGTACTCAGAACTAAAGCTGCTGAACTAGCGAAAGTTCCTGCGTCAGAAATTTTGTTAATTAATGGTTCGGGACTAGGGTTAGAAAATCGAATTTCTCCTAGAGCTACTTGTGCAATGTTGATGGCTTTACAAAGAGAAGCCTTGGCACACAATCTCAATTTAGCGGATTTATTCCCCATGTCTGGTGTGGATAAACGGGGAACTATTTTCTTTACCAGAAATTTACCCAATGCTGCGGTAATTAAAACTGGTACTCTCAATACCGTCAGTGCTTTAGCAGGGGTTTTACCTACCCGCGATCGCGGTTTGGTTTGGTTTGCTATTATTAACCGTGGTTATAGAATTTCGGCTTTCCGCTCTCAACAAGGTAAGTTATTAACTAGTTTAGTCAAACAGTTTAATGTTGCTCAAAAAGTCCCCTCTGCAATTACTCCCCATGCAGAAACTAAAGCTCTACCCAAACTTGGAGCTATAAACCGCACCCAAATTGTATATGGAGGATAGAAGGAAAGAGGTATGGGTAAGCCTTGTTCTTATCCTGATAAATCTCATTAGGTAGGATGGGTTAGACGGCGAGAATCCTTGCTCTGACTTAAATTTAACAATCCGTCGTAACCCATCATTTTAGGTCTGTTAGAACGAATTTCGTAATGCACCAAAGGCCTTAGATTAAGATTGATAAAATTCCGAGTAAGTTATATTTTGGGCACAACACCAAAGAATATTATCAGCAATATCATATAATTCATTATTTTTTTGCAGTAAGTCACCGTTTACACATTGTTTGAGAGTCGCAACTATATTTTGCAGTTCCTGGTTTGACAGAATGTCTCTCCAAATATGGGAGTGTGGTTGTAGATAAGCTTTATAGGAAAAGTACTGGTAACATTCACATGGAAGTGATTCTTCCTACTGATT
>CBZS010000379.1 GCA_000613065.1 Richelia intracellularis
AATATCTAAGGTTATTTGAGCTTGGGAATCTTTGTCTTGCACATCTTCACAGTGCACAACTAATCTATGTTCGCTACTAGTTAACTTTTCTAACTGCACTAACTCCGAATCTCCGTTGTGTGCTTGAGGATTAGATACAGTACTGATAAATTCTTGTGCGTAAGCACTAACTGCTCTTATCAAACTTTCAAAAAATTCTCTTCCCCCAGCAATTGGTTCCTTAAATCCAGAAAAATGACATTCTGCATTTACCAAAATGGATAGTAGAGGGCGAACTTCTTGGAAATTAGTTGCTTGAGCCCCATCACTCAAACCCTCTAAAACCAAAGTACAATTGGGTAAACTATATTTGCGTTGAATATTCATTCTACTTCCCCATCAAACAAACTAATCCATAGTCGCTGCATACCAGCAGTTCCTGTACAAAAAAGTAATTTTCCGAGTAAATCGATCGCTAATTCATCCAATTTATCATTGGTAGTTAGTGCTAAAATTACAGAACGTCGAGGATTCATGCGACTCTTAAAGTGCGCTCTAAATCTTTCTAAATAATTGGCAAGGCGTAAATTTTGTTCTAGAGGAATTTGCTTTTCACGTAGTTGCTGAGAAATCATTAACAACTGACGAATTACTACGGTTAAACGTCTGGCTATGTAGCAAGCAATAATTACCAAGGCTTTGGCTTCAGGAATAGTTAAAGAGCGGCGAATATGTGCACGACGCAAGGGGTTGGTACTACGCATTCGCCATAAATTAACTCGATTTTTAATGATTTCTTTTAAATCTAATTCTTCCGCGAATCCTAAAATTGCTTCCGAAGTACCTAATTCTAAAGCTTCTATTGCTAGTAAAATCAGGTCAATTTGTAAGCAAGTTTTACGGGGGCACCCCTGTAGGTCAATTCCTGGTTCTGGTAAGTTTTCCAGAATCATTGTTGCTGGTTGAGGGGTAGAGCTATCGAATGGTCTGATACTACTGGGGGAGACATTCATTAATCAATACCTTATATGGCTGTTAGAGACTGAGTAAGTTTAATTAAGATAAGGGCGTTGCTGAATCAGGGGATGATTTCACTAAATTTTCAACTATTTCTCAATGGTTTCAAACGCTAATTCATCCCGCACTTATGCAATGCCAAGATAAGTAGTCTAACAAGAATAAGTTTAATGGCGACAATAGTTAAGTTACTTATATTTACTTCACTAAGATATAGATTACTTAGGCGCTGAAGACAACTTTTTACGTATATTTACAAATTTGATCATAATTTCAATGGAATTTAACTTTATAGTGATTTAGTTAAGACTACATCCCTAGCTTCGTTTAGATTCTCATAATCGTCAAAAAATATGGGTGCGACTCTTTTGGTAGTACGGATTATGATATAAGAATAATAAATGAAAAGTCAACCAGAGTAGTATTGACAGCCACAAATGTACTTGATGGAATTCCCTTGTAAAAAGTGAAAAAACAGGAACAGTTCCACACCCTATGCAAGTATCTACATCAAATCAAGGTATGTTTTGGTCACAAGCACGAGAACTATTTGAACAGATAGTTAGTTGGTTAGACTAAGACAGCATTTGTGGGTTAGAACACTCCCAGATAGAGAGTAAGTTACTTGAGAATGGATACGAACTATTGAGACGGTTTTTACAAACAAAGATATTTTGATAAATGCAGTCAAGATGAAATAGAGGGAGAGTGTGCAAGCACAGACTCAGTAAACAGAACATACAAGAAAAAATTGTCGCGGAAATTGACCACATTATTTGGCACAGTAATTGCCAATACAATCGGTTATGGAAGAAGAAAGATAAATACCCTATTTCCTTTGGATGGGGAGTGTAATCTACCAGCACAGCAATATTCTCTCTCATGGACTAAGACAGGGATATTATCCATGTGATTGAGTATTTGTGGAAAGCTGCACTTGTCTTTTATTCTCAGACTTCAATACAGGCAGATGCTTGGGAGAGGAAAGGTTTACGGCTTATCCTTGAAGGGAAATCAAGTTCAGTTGCCACAGGTATGCGCCGGAGTGCGACTTTACCCAAACTCACCCCCCAAGAAGCTAAACCCGTGGATACCTTTGCTAGATATTTACTTAACAATCCCAAATACCTCATATCATTATTCTGTGAAGCTGCACAGAATTAATGGGATAAAAACCTTATATAGAAGTACTATTTATATGCAACTGCATCAAAATTTGCTATCAAATATGACGATTACTTAAAAACTGGATTCCCCATCGCCACGGGGGTGATTGAGGGTGCTTATCGCCATCTGATTAAAGACAGGATGGATATTACTGGTGCTAGATGGACCATGAGGGCTGCTGAGGCTGTTTTACCCCTGGGTTCTTCTTTATAGATCAGTGGCGATTGGGATGAGTATTGGCAGTTTCATCTACAACAAGAACATAAACCCAATCACCTGGTTTTGTACTCTAGTGGTATTCCTTTGATCAAGCAAATTCTCAAAGGTCGTTGTTCTAATACCCCTCCACCTCTTCCAATACCTGTCTAAGTTCCACTTCACCCCTTGAGTAAACTTTTTCAGATGAATTTGTAGATTGGCTAGTTATCCTACATCCCTCAATATGTGGTGTTAATGAAGCTTGCCTGAAGGTATTGCTTACCATTTGACTCTCAAGGATATGACAATATAGTGTACGATTTCTCAGGTATACACCAGCAATTAACCCAGAATTATTCATCTGGATTGATGAGCGCGAGTTGTTACCATTACTAAAATTGATCTCTTGCTTGTTTATGGATTTAAAGTCTCTGATTCGTGATATACCAGATTTCCCGAAACCTGGTATCCTGTTCCGCGATATTACTACTTTACTGCGAGATCCAGATGGGTTGAGGCATACAATTGATTCATTCACCCAAAAATTTGTCAATGCGGGTATTAATGCTGATTATATCTTGGGTATGGAATCACGGGGGTTTATGTTTGGTACTCCCTTGGCTTATCAAATGGGTGCGGGTTTTATTCCTGTACGTAAACCTGGTAAATTACCATCGGCAGTTCATTCGATTGAATATGACTTAGAGTATGGTACGGATTGTTTAGAAATTCATCAAGATGCCTTACACCCCGGAAGCAAGGTATTAATTGTGGATGATTTGATCGCTACTGGGGGAACTGCAAGTGCAACAGCTAAGTTAGTGGAAAAAATTGGCTGTGATTTAGTTGGTTTTGGGTTTATTATCGAGCTACGAGATTTACAAGGACGTAAGCATCTGCCAGATGTCCCAATTATGACTCTGTTGGAATATTAATGAAACAACGAAAGGGGAAGGAGCATATTTATTTTGCTTCCTGTACTCTTTTTTTCCCATACAGCAATGTACATATTGATGACAGCATTTTGTCGCTAGGTAAATTTCAGTTGTCAAATGCCAACAAGAAAACATCTTAAACTATCTTGGCTACTGCTATCTTGCTTAACAGTCCAATCTAAAATTGAATTCCACGCAATAATGTTTGGTAACATTTATAACTGATGATGTAAATAAACAGATTATTCTTTCTAGTTGATATAACATCTATATCTCTACTTACTTTGACTGCGCTCAGTACAAGTTGCTCAATAACCAATCTAAAATCTAAAATTGTTCTACCTATGAATACAACATCAAGTGCATCTAGGGAAGCGCTTCAGGAAAAGTTTTTGAAGCTAGTAACTAGCGAGACTTTTTTGTATACCATCAAGAGAATTTCCCAAGCTATATTAACTTTATTTTTAGCGTCAGCCCTATCATTTATTATTATTCAACTTGCCCCTGGGGACTACGTAGATACCCTAAGACAAAATCCCAAAATTTCACCAGAACGGATTGAGGAACTAAAGCAACAATTTGGTTTAAATCGTTCTTGGGCAGAGCAATATTTTTTATGGTTATGGCGAATTTTTACTAGGGGTGATTTTGGTAATAGTTTTGTGTATCAACGTTCCGTAGCTTCATTGATTGGCGAACGAGTCGCAGCAACTTTACTGTTGGCATTTGCCTCTTTGTTGTTCACTTGGGCCATCGCTATTCCTTTAGGTATTATCGCTGCTGTCAAACAAAATAATTTAACTGACCGAATCCTACAAGTTCTTAGTTACGCAGGACAAGGATTTCCCAGTTTTATTACTGCTCTACTGCTGCTTATTTTTGCTCAGATGACTACCCCTTTATTCCCTGTTGGTGGTATGACTAGTATCAATCATGCTGATTTATCATTGTTTGGCAAAATTTTGGACATTGGCTGGCACATGATTTTGCCGACGGTGGCATTGAGTATTACCAGTTTTGCTGGTTTGCAAAGAATTACCCGTGGTGAGTTGTTGGATGTGTTGCGTCAAGATTATATCCAAACTGCTCGAGCAAAGGGATTACCGGAAAATAAGGTAATTTATGTTCATGCTTTACGTAATGCCATTAACCCTCTAATTACTTTGTTGGGCTTTGAGCTAGCTAGTTTACTAAGTGGTGCTTTCATTGCCGAATTTTTCTTCAATTGGCCCGGTTTAGGCAGATTAACATTACAAGCGGTACAGGCACAGGATTTATACTTACTGATGTCAAGTTTGGTAATGGGTGCAGTACTGTTAATTCTGGGGAATTTAATTGCTGATATCTTACTTAAGGTTGCTGACCCTCGTATTCGCTTGGAAAATCTTAATTAAAATGCTTTAATCACTCCCACTAACTTTTGTCTTATTGAGAGTGATTAAAGTGATTGATAACCCATGTGTCAGTGATGGATGTAATCCTAAATGAAGTGAGGAGAGCAAGAGAATATAATCACTGTTAACCACCAAACTTGTTCACAATCAAGCTATACATTAGCTTAATTCATCAGTTGTTTATCCTGAAATTCATTTACTTCCTTGGCTTTATTCACTAAATTTTGCCAAATTTGCTGCTTTTGTACACGCTTTTCCATTTCTTGAAATTCAGGCCAGACTTGGGAAGATACCTTACGTAGGAAGATACGCCATTCTAACTGTACTCCCTTAGTACGAAGGATGCGATCTACAAATCCCTCCACCATATAATAAGCATCTGAACTGGGCTCGCAAAGTAACTTATTAAGAGATTCCTCGGCTTTATCTGCAGCTTCTTTGTGGAGTTTTTGCAGAGCAGCTAAAATTAATTCTTCTTGGGTCGGTAGGGGTGCATTCACTGCCAATACATCACTTGCCACCTCTGCAAACGTCATAAAATTATTATCTGGTCTGAGTTTGTTGAGATTTTCTCGGATTTGTCGCTGAATTTTTCCCGCTCCAGAAACATTAAAATTAGCGATCGCACTAAATGCCGCTTTTAAGGTAGTAGCGTTTTCTGGTAAATGGTTAGCGATCGCTTGTAGCAATTGCGAACCTTCACCGTCGGTTAGTTCTCCCAAATGTGTTTTAAACACTTTTGATACTAAAAGCTTACGTGTTTCTATTGATTCCTGCATTCCTAAATCCAAGGAAAAGAAATGTTGTAAAAAATGGGTACGCATTTCATGTAAAAATTCGTTATATGCCGTGGTGTAAGAACCAAACAAATTGCGACGTTCGATAATTTCTTCCATGGTGTCTGGAATCCCAGTATCATGGCGACAGTTTGCGATCGCTTGCTGAATCCTCTCAGCAAATTCCCGATCTTGGTCATGACGATGTTGGGAAAAATGGGTTAGTAAGTTTTCTAACTCGTTGGTGAATCTTTGCCAAAATAGCTCAAATAACTGCTCAAATAGTAAATCTCCATCTCCGTACTGAGCTAAAGCTTTTTCAGCTTTGCTTAATTCCGTGTCAATGTCCCGTTGTAAGCTATCAATTTGTTTTTGACAAGAATGGGCATATTTGGTGTCAATATACTCAATATTGTCTACCAAATAGTTGAGAATAGGCTCTAAAATTTGAGAATTAGCTTCCCCTGGATTAGAGCAGTCTGCGATCGCACACCTTTCTACCCGAATCGGTGTTTGCTTTAACTCAGTTTGTAAAGTTTGACACCGATAACTATTGTCTCCTCCTTCTGTACCATTTTGAGTGCGGTTCAAAACCATAAATGAACACTCATGTAAAGGTAACTCTCCCAAAGCTTCCCGTGCAATTTGATATAGCTTGATATGCGCTTCTCCCCACACAGCATTAGCCTCTGGACGGCGCACAAACAAGACAAAATCCGCTTCATGGCGTAGGGTTTGGATCAAGCGTTCAGCATCAATTAAGTTAGTATCTCCCAACCCTGGTAAATCAATTAACATTATCTTGCCTATATGCTCGGAAGGGAAAGGACAAGAGATCTCTACCTCCTTAACTGCTAAGTAATTGACAATTTTCTCCCCACTTCCATTTTTTGTGTCTTGGGTGACATATTCCCGAATTTGGCTTTCACCAATCTCCACGGATGATTTACCCAAAAGATGACGATACTTTTGGATATTAGAAAAATAATCCTTTCGTAAATGTCCATAACGAGCCTTATCAATGGCACTATCTCGGCGATCCGTAGGTAAAGCTGGTGGTGGATACTGGGCAAAATCATCTAAACTCATGGGTACAGTCCCCAAACCCAGGGTTTCATAATACGGACTGAGAACCTCCACCCGGAAATCTTGCCAGGAATAAAATTGTACCTTTGCCTTCGCTTCTAATAATTCTGGTTCGTGGCGAATTTTACTCAAAGTTCCGGTACAATATCCATCTCCACCATCCGGAATAACAGTATTTTTTAATCCCGTCAAACTGCGTAAAAATCGACTTTTCCCTTGACGGGCATAACCAACCACCGCAATATTAATAGTGTCGCGTGTACAGCGATTATACAGTTGCTGCAGGGATGCAATTAGAGTATCAATATTTGCCAGTGAACTAAAATCAACCTCACCCAAACGAACAGCTGAATTAGCATCAATACCCCTAGCTAAAAGTTCCTCACGATGCTTTTTTAGGTTTACCAGAGCGACCTTACGAGCTTCTAAGTTGGCTTTCTCCCGTTGTAATTTAGCACTAAAACTTTTTCTTTTTTTAATAACTTGATCTATGCGCTGGGCTCTGGTGGGGTTAATATGGGTGATATTCATTCGGTCTGGTCTCTTATAATAAGGATATCTCAGCAGTGTGAAAAGTCAGGAAACAAAGGATGCTGAATTGTTTTATCAAAAGTAATTTGGTTGCCATGTTAGTCGATCCCGCCCTGAGTGAAGTATGGTGATATACAGTTATCTGTCAATTACCCAAAGATAGATAAAAATAGGTATTCCTTGACTATTTACTAATTACTACTTGCAAACGCAAAATCCGCCTATAGGTGAAAAAAAACAGCGGCAAAATGAAATATGGTGGGTTTGGTAGCTCAAATCAAGAAAAATAGCCGTGGTTACCATACGAGAAAAAAATCCCATCAAAATAACCCCTTATGTGACCTATGGAATAATCATCGCTAACATCCTAGCTTTTATATCCGAGGTAAGTTTACCGTCTCGAGCCTTAGATAACTTTTTCCATTTATTTGCAGTTGTACCGCAAGAATTAACACTTAGTTTGGCAGGAGTTGAAACGAACCAAGCAGTTCCAGAATTGATTCCCTTGATTCCCTCTCAATTTCTCCACGGCTTTTTTTTGCACTTAGCTGGTAATATCTTATCTCTGTAGATTTTTGGCAATAATGTAGAAGAAAAGCTCGGGCGCAGCAAATATTTACTGTTCTATCTAGCTTGCGGTGTTTTAGCAGCCTTAACTCAGTTGTTCTTCTCCCAAGACTCGATCATTCCTTCCTTGGGTGCTAGTGGAGCGGTCGCAGGTGTTATGGGTGCATAGATTCTAGGCTTTCCTCTAGCAGAGATTGTAGTTTTAGTTCCGTTAGGTGTATTCTTTCCCTCGTTGCTAGTTCCGGCTTGCTTCTTTTTAGGGTTTTGGTTTATCCAACAAGGATTGTACGGTTTATTTAGCCTGGAAACACCTAAAAATATCGATATGGAAAGTGGTGGGATCGGTTATTGGGCGCACGTAGGGAGTTTTATTTTTGGAGCAGTTTTAGCTCCATTGTTAGGATTGTTTAAGCTGAAGTTCCCCCGGAGGATATGTACTAAACAGACCGTTAAGCTTTAACCTTCGAAAGCTTGAGGGTTTTTACACAAAACAACTTTATCCTCTATAAAAAACATTTAATTATTTTTTATAGAGGATAAATGCGAGATAATTGTAGTCATGTATATAGAACGTATTCCTAACAGAAATTCTCCCCCAGCCGTTCTGTTTCGCGAGTGATACCGTGAGGACGGAAAAGTTCGTAAACGTAACCTTGCGAATGTTTCAAAACTGCCTTCCGAAACGGTAGATGATTTAAAAATTATGCTTAAAGGAGGTAAAACAGTAGAAGATTTAGAAGAAATATTTAAAATCATTAGTAGCCGTCCTCATGGTCATGTGGCGAGAACACTATCAAGCTTAATAAAATTAGGATTACATACCTTAATTGATAGTTCAAACAGCAGAATAAGAAGAATAATTGAGGCTATGATAGTGGCGCGTATTCTTAAACCAGCTTCTAAATTAGCAACAGCAAGAGGGCTAGATGGAGAAACTTTTTTCTCCAGTTTAGGGAAAGTTTTAGGTTTAGAAGGAGCGGATGAGGATGAATTCTATTGAGTGCGACTCTTTTAGTAAGACGGGGAGTGGAACTTAGACAGGTATTGGAAGAGGTGGAGGGCTAGTAGAACAACGAGCTTTGCTTTGAGAACTTGCTTGATCAAAGAAATACCACTAGAGTACAAAGGTAGGTGATTCCTTCTATGTTCTTCTTGTAGATGAAACTCCCAATACTTATCCCAATCACCACTGATGTATAAAGAAGTCAGGGGTAAGACAGCCTCACCACCCCTCATGGTCCATCTAGCCCCAGTGATTATCCATCCTGTCTTTAATCAGGTGGCGACAAGGACCCTCAATCACTCCCGTGGCGATGAGGAATCCAGCTTTTAAGTAATCGTCATATTTGAGGGATTTGGCATTGTTAAGTAAATATCTAGCACAGGTATCCACGGGTTTACGTTCTTGGTGGGTGAGTTTGGGTAAAGTCGCACTCCGGCGCATACCTGGGGCAACTGAACTTAATTTACCTTCAAGGATAAGCTGTAAACGTTTGCTCACCCAAGCATCTGCCTGTGTTGAAGTCTGAGAATAAAAGACAAATGCAGCTTTCCAGAAATACTCAATCACATAGATAATATCCCTGTCTTACTCCATGAGAATATTGCTGTGCTGGTAGATTAAACTCTCCATCCAAAGGAAATGGCGTATTTATCTTTCTTCCTCCATAACCAATTCTATTGACGATTACTGTGCCAAAGAATATGGTCAATTTCCGCGACATTTTTTTCTTGTGTATTCTGTTTACTGAGTCTGTGCCTGCACACTCTCCCTCTATTTCATCTTGAGTGCGTTTATCAAAATATCTTTGTTTGTAACAACCGTGTCAATAGTTCGTATATATTCTCAAGTAACTTACTCTCTATCTGGGAGTATTCTAACCCACAAATGCTGTCTGAGTCTAACCAACTAACTATCCCTTCAAATAGTTCTCGTGCTTGTGACCAAAACATACCTTGATTTGATATAGATCCTTGCATAGGGTGTGGAACTATTCCTGTTTTTTCACTTTTTACAAGCCAATTCCATCAAGTACATTTTTGGCTGTCAATACTACTCTGCTTGACTTGTCATTTATGGCGTAGCATAAGTGCGGGATGAATTAGGGTTTGAAACCATTGAGAAATCGTTGAAAATTTACTGAAATTATCGCCTGATTCGGCAAAGCCTCATTTTTTATTCTTATATCATACTCCGTACTACCAAAAGAGTCGTACCCGAATGATTTACGATCACAGTGGGGTGCGACTCTTTTGGTAGTACATTAACCATTATATTAGCTACAAACAAGCTCTCCATACATCCGTATGTGCAAGAGAGCTAATTGGTAATTATGTACATTGTGAAGTTGCTAGGACAAACTTGCTGTGCTTCTCCTGTTTGAGATAATTAACCAAATCTACCGCTTATATATTCCTTGGTACCTTCCTGTTGTGGATCTTGGAAAATAGCCTCTGTCCGTTCGTACTCCACAAGATAACCAATACGTTCTCCTTTTTCTGAAGGCTGAACATTAAAAAATGCCGTGCGATCAGATACCCGTGATGCTTGTTGCATATTATGGGTCACAATGACAATGGTATAGGTTTGTTTGAGTTCGTGAATTAACTCTTCTACCCGTAAAGTGGAAATGGGATCGAGGGCAGAACATGGTTCATCCATTAAAATAACATCTGGTTGGGTAGCAACGACTCTAGCAATGCATAATCTTTGCTGTTGTCCACCCGATAAGGATAAACCACTTTCCCGTAACTTATCTTTCACTTCATCCCATAAAGCTGCTTGTCTGAGGGATCGTTCTACTAATTCATCCATATCACCCTTATAACCGTTGATTTTCGGACCAAAGGTAATATTGTCATAAATGGATTTGGGGAAAGGATTTGGTTTTTGGAATACCATGCCAATCCGACGACGTACTTCCACGGGATCGATATGCTTGGCATAGAGATTTTCGCCATAGTAACAAACATTACCTTCTGTTCTGAATGACTCAATTAGGTCGTTCAGGCGATTATAACAACGCAATAGGGTACTTTTACCACATCCAGAAGGTCCAATAAAAGCTGTTACTTGGTTTCTAGGTATATCTAACCAAATATCATTAAGTACCAAAAAACTACCATAGTAAACTTTCAAACCCTCTGTTCTTAAGACAATCTGTGTTTGATTAGCAATATCAACATTAGTAGCCATAATTAAGTTGGTGATTGAATTCTCAATGTTAAATTTAATCTTTACCTAGTTAATAAGATTTGGGCAGCTCGATTCATCAACTCTTAGGTGATTTTTGAAAAATAAATTACCTAAGAGTTGATGAATCAAGATATCCCATTTGGGCAACAGTGGATTTCGCTGTAATCTAGACTCGACTTGTTTCATAGCTTTCTTTGTTACAGAAATCCCTTTTTGGTAAACAGTTTTACTTAAACTGAAGATATGATATAAGCCTTTCCAAGTCATACTCGAAGCCCAGGAAACCAAGACTTCAACATCAACAAGCTTCGCCCACCCCCCCCGCATTCCAATGCTGGTCAAGAATACCTAAACAACCCTCTATGGGATTGTATTTCCTATGGTAAGGAGAATAGTAAAGCAATTGAATTGGTATATTTAGCAGATCAACAAACTCAACCATCCTTTTTAAAAATTTAGTTCTTACTTCACTACTTTCCGAACGATTATCAACTTTAATTTGTATCAGTTCGGTATCCTGCTTTTGTTCTGCTGTCATTGTCTTCCACCATTGAATTAGAGTGTCAACAATAAAATCCTTGGTTTTATAAGAACTACCAAAGTTAATATACAATTGCCCACTATCTTCAATCAATAATCCCACAGGGAGTATATTTTTCTGTGGATCCCATATCATGATCCTCAGCTTGATTGTCTCCTCTGGTTTTTGCACCACGAGAATAACCCCCGATATTAACGGTAGCTTTGCAATCCATGCTTAGTCCTTTGACTTTGAGGCTTGTTTGTTGATTGCGGCTGAAATTATTTGATGTTCTTGAAGATATCATCCGTTTGTGCAATTTTTTTGGAGGTTTGGCTTTTACTACTTTACGAAGACCATAGCCCATTTGATTCAATACTTGTGCCATTGTACTGGCGCAAGGCAATTGCTCCTGGGTAAATCCCTGTTCTTTCACTTTTTCGAGTGCGGATGTTGCTGTTAACCGGGTATAGCTTAAGGAAGTTTTAAATGTTGGGTCTTGTTGAGAATCAGATTCTGCAATTTGTCCCAGGGATAATGCCACAAGAGGTTGTTTTTCGTGCCAACGCTTTGCTGTGCTAAAGGCTGATTGTAATCCCACACAGATTATCCCTGTTCTTTTTTTCCCTAACCCTAACTCTATATTTTCTCTACCCCAACCGAATACTGTTTGTGCTAACCTTGCTCTACCTTGGCAATATTTCAACCTGAGATAACGTTGAAATATTGCCAAGGTTCTACTCCATTCATTTTCGATGCTGCCAAGCGCAAGTCTTCTATTTGTTTGTGATCTTGTTAATGATTTAGGTTCTTCTGCTGGGTGTAGCATACTCCAAAATACTTGCCCCTGTTTTGTTACTTATCAACATTACATCTTACTTTAATTGGTAAATTCTTTCTTATAAATCACCTTAAGTAATCTGAGGAGATTCGAAGAACTACAAGAAAGTGAGATTAGGCAAAAAACAGCTCAACCGAAACAATTTCTAGTTGAAACCTGGCTCAAGAGAGCCAATTTAGACCCAATTATCCCACAGCTTTAGGATTTTTATTTTCCCAAAATGTATAACGTTTGAAGTTGTAGACTAAATTCTTCACTCCAATACTTGCCTTGACTAACTGCTTACCAATGAAACCCATTAACTTGCCTCCCATTTAATTAACCCAGTGACCAAAAACGTGTTCGACCTTAGCTCTCAATTGAGAACCCTCTCGATCATCTTCTTTCTGTTTTGCAGTCAATGGATGATTGCCTTAGGCTCGTTCATTAATGTGACTGAGGATTTGTATCTGTAGAATCCATTCAATAGATTCACTACCATAGCCACTATCTGCCCAAACCTCTTCCCCCTGCTTTTGCTCATCCAACAGAGCCCCTAACACTTGGGAATCATGCACTGAGGCGTCCGTGACTTGATAGCAACGAATAAAACCGTACTCCATATCAGTACTGATGTGCTTATTTTCACCAACAGAACTCTGACCATTCTTTTTTGTCCAGGGAGCATCGGTATCCTTCTGGAACAAGGTATGAGGATTTTGCTGCCAACTTTCGGGAATTTTTCCTTGGGCAAGTTTTTGCTTCTCTTCCTTAGTATTATGCTGCTTGGTCACTGAAATCAGTGTGGCATCTACTACTATTTGACCCCCCTTAGCTTGGTAGCCTTGGTCTCTCAAGTCGCTATCAAATTGCTCAAAAAGTTCTTCAATAAGACCCTGCTGCTTCAACTTCTGCCGAAATAACCAAACTGTAGGTACATCTGGGACTGGTTCTGCGAGCCCCAAGCCCAAAAATATCATGAACGATAGTCCGTCATTGAGCTGGTACTCCAGTTCTTCATCAGTGATGTTGTACAGTTGTTGCAGCACAAGCATTTTGAACATGACTATTGCATCTATGGGCTTTCGCCCAGTATTGTTTTTTCTGGGCTTGTCATGCACTTGTTCTAAAATTGGACGAAATTCTGATCACGGCGCCGTCTCGTCTAACTTCATCAACAGGGTCTTCTTGCTTTCTAATTTCTGGTATCGCTGTTCAAGTTCCCCTACTTTTTTTATTTCATGGCGATTCAACCCCAGCTTCTGCTCCCCCTATACTCTCATATTGCGAGCTACTTGCTCAATTTTTCGAGGTGCCCAAATCTATTTTCCCTGGAAATAATTAGGGTGCGACTCTTTTAGTAAGACGGGGAGTGGAACTTAGACAGGTATTGCAAGAGGTGAAGGGGTAGTAGAACAACGAGCTTTGAGAACTTGCTTGATCAAAGGAATACCACTAGAGTAGAAACCCAGGTGATTCCTTTTATGTTCTTGTTGTAGATGAAACTACCAATACTCATCCCAATCCCCACTGAACTATAAATAACCCAGGGGTAAAAGAGCCTCACCACCCCTCATGGTCCATCTAGCCCCAGTGATATCCATCCTGTCTTTAATCAGGTGGCGACAAGGACCCTCAATCACCCCCGTGACGATGGGGAATCCAGCTTTTAAGTAATCGTCATATTTGATGTATTTGGCATTGTTAAGTAAATATCTAGCACAGGTATCCACGGGTTTACGTTCTTGGGGGGTGAGTTTGGGTAAAGTCGCACTCCGGCGCATACCTGGGGCAACTGAACTTGATTTACCTTCAAGGATAAGCTGTAAACGTTTGCTCTCCCAAGGTTCTGGCTGTGTTGAAGTCTGATAATAAAAGACAAATGCAGCTTTCCACAAATACTCAATCACATGGATAATATCCCTGTCTTAGTCCATGAGAGAGAATATTGCTGTGCTGGTAGATTAAAGTCCCCATCCAGAGGAAATAGGGTATTTATCTTTCTTCTTCCATAACCGATTGTATTGGCGATTACTGTGCCAAATAATGTGGTCAATTTCCGCGACAATTTTTTCTTGTGTTTTCTGTTTACTGAGTCTGTGCCTGCACACTCTCCCTCTATTTCATCTTGAGTGCGTTTATCAAAATATCTTTGTTTATAACAACCGTCTCAATAGTTCGTATCCATTCTCAAGTAACTTACTCTCTATCTGGGAGTGTTCTAACCCACAAATCCTGTGTGAGTGTAAGCAACTAACTATCTCTTCAAATAGTTCTCGTGCTTGTGACCAAAACATACCTTGATGTGATGTAGATCCTTGCATAGGGTATGAAACTGTTCCTGTTTTTTCACTTTTTACAAGTCAATTCCATCAAGTACATTTTTGGCTGTCAATACTACTGTGGTTGACTTCTCATTTATTATTCTTATATCATAATTCCTACTACCAAAAGAGTAGCACCCAAATGATTCAATGGTGTACTACACAACAATGCTAACAGGAAAGTTTAAAGGTAGCAGTTATTCAAGTAGTTCATTAGCACTAATTGAAAGTAGTCGTGCACAATATTTATAACTCTTAGAGAAATTAGCCATCGCTCATTTAATCAAAGGGCGATTGCTTTTGTATTCAGCTTTTGTGTTAATAACAGATATTGACGTAAGCTACTAATACCAATTGGATATGAAGCTGCATATAATAGAGGCAAGCAAACTTCATCAGTTTAAATACTCATGAGCCGCCCATTTAAGATTGAGCACACGCAGAGCGAAGAGGAACTAAAAAAACTGCTAAAGACAGCCAGGTTGGGAAACCAGAAAGAAAAACTACAGATGTTGTAGTGGCTCAATGCCGAGTGGACAAGTAAAGGAGCAGCAATAAATCGGGAAACCCTTGGCTAGAGATACTTCAACAGTGACAATATGGTTGCAGAAGTATAGAACTGGTGGTCTGTCTGGCTTATTAGAAATCAAGAAAGCGGCAGGAGCAAAACGAAAAATCAATGATGATGCGATCGCAGCACTCATACAGGAGTAAAAAACAGGAAAAGGGTTTAGTAGCTATGGTGGAATAGTAGAATGGTTGAAAAAAGAGCATGGACTTGATATTGAGTATGGAACGGTTTATGCATTGGTTCGATATGGATTGGGAGCAAAACTAAAAGTAGCACCTCCTCAAAGCTACAAACAGGATGAAAAGGAGGTATCTGAGTAAAAAAAAACTCGGTATTATTCTCAATTGTCTAGAAAAACATCTAGCACAGGGAAAGTGCGTTTATTATTTGTGTCAGGATTAAACTAGGGTTGGATTGAAAACCCTCACAGCAAAAGTTATTACTGCTTCTGGAGTAAAGCCAACTGTTGACGTTAAATGAGAAAGGGATAATTTTTGGATTAATGGTGTAATTGAACCATTAACAGGAAAATATTTCCAAGAGGAGTACCCCTAACTCAACGGTGACTGTTTTCAACAGTTTTTAGATTGGCTATCTCAGCAGTTAGGTGAAGATTATGCTATTTTACAAATTGACCAAGCTCCTGCTCATAAAACTTGTGGGATCAATTGGCCAGCAAATATTATTCCCCTGCTTCAACCACCTCATTCCCCTCAACTTAATCCAATCGAAAGGCTTTGGCACTTTCTCAAAAAACTTCTCAAAAACGAACTTTTCTCTTCTTTGCAAGATTTAGGTGAGCGCATACAACAATTGTTCGAGGAACTTACATTTGAGCAGGTAATATCTATCTCCTCTTACAACTTTAGTTTAGAAGCTCTTCTCTATGCAGCTTTATATTAAATTGATATAAGGTTATGGTAAAGCAATCAATGGGTGATTACATTTTGTTCTTTAGTAGTTTTAGGTAGAGATTCTCTATAGTGTGAATCTAGCCAACAGCGAGGTAGGGCTTCACCAAAAGGAAATGCTAGCTCCATCTTTAGGTAAGCTTTGGGATCCTGCATTTCTTCTCCAAAATTATCTACTCCTGGGACATCCCCAACACAAGGATTGAATAGTTGGTCTAAAGTGAAAATCTTAATAATATCTTTTGTCTGATTATGCTTCATGACCACGCCAGTACTCTTATGTCAAGCAATTCTAATTGCATCCTAGAACTAAGACCATAAGTTAAAGAAAAAATGACATACTTTGAAATCTTTTGTGATCAAAGAAGAGGTAGTGGAAAATTATTTTAGAGGTGTTTCCAAGTTGTAGGAAAAGGACTATGTAAAGGAATAATGTAATAAAATCTACAATCGAGGAACCTGAAAAATATCTTTAAACAGTAATAACCGAAGGTAAAGTTATACACAGTACTTGTATACCACTAGTATAACTAACGTAAGTTTACTTATTTCTAATCTATCTTTAGCAAGTCTTTAAAGGATTCTTAGCAGAATTAACCTGGTAAAAGCAAAGTTTTATTTGAATAATGGGATTAAGTGTTTCATATTTCTCTGCATACCTCCAGCAGCGAGTTGATAGCAAATGAGCTACTACTTAAATTACAACTGTTCCAAACCTGATAATCCCGCAACCACTGATATATGTCTTACTTGTGGTACAAAACTTTTATTACGTGATCGCTATAAAGTAATTAAATCTTTGGGTAAAGGTGGTTTCGGTGCTACATTCTTAGCCAGAGATAAAGCTCTCCCAGGTGAACCTCCTTGTGTAATAAAACAATTACATCCATCAGTAAGTGGTCCTCATATTCTACAGATGGCAAGGGAGTTATTTGAAAGGGAAGCCTTAACTCTAGGCAGAATTGGGAATCATCCCCAGTTACCTAGACTCCTAGATTACTTTGAAGAGAATGAACAATTTTATTTGGTTCAAGAATATATTGGTGGTTCTACACTGCAAAAAGAAATCAAAGAAAAGGGGTTAATTAGCGAAGCAGGGCTGAAACAATTTTTGAGTGAGATATTACCTATAGTCGAATACATCCACAGTCAAAAAGTTATCCATAGAGATATTAAACCAGCTAACTTAATTCGCCGTGCTCAAGATGCCAGATTAGTGATGATAGATTTTGGCGCAGTAAAAAACCAAGTTAGCCAAATAGGAGCATCTGAATCCGGACAAACCGCATTCACATCTTTTGCTATAGGTACTCCTGGATTTGCTCCTCCAGAGCAAATGGCTATGCGTCCCGTATATGCTAGTGATATTTATGCTGTAGGAGTAACCTGTATTTATTTATTAACTGGTAAATCCCCTAAGGATTTAGATTATAGCCCCACCACAGGTGAGATTATGTGGGAAAATCTGGTAGACCTGAGCGATTATTTGTTAAAAGTATTACGCAAAATGCTAGAAGTCTCTGTTCGCAATCGCTATCAGTCTGCTAACGAAGTCCTCAAAGACTTGGAAATGGAGCCTTATTTAGATAGTTTATCCCATAGCATACTTCTTAAATCTATCAATAGCACCAAAACTAATCAAAATTATAGCGCTTCAGAAAATCATAGCTATTCTTCTAGTAGCTTTTCTAGCAGTGGTGTGGCACAAGTTGCTGCTGCTATCCGTGCTAGAAAAAATAAATTAGGGGGAACAGTAGGATTAGCAACACAACAGAAACGAGTGGTGAATAATCAGGTTACTAGTTTCTCCCATAGAAATCATAATTCTTCAACTCCCCGCCAATTAAGTTCTGAAAATTTACAAACAGCTTATACTAAAGGTCGAAGGGATTTTTCCTCACATCATTTGAGCCGGTTAAATTTACAAGGTTTTGACTTATCAGAATCTAATTTCTATGCTGCAAAGTTAGATAGAGTTAATTTACACAAAGCCAATCTACATAACAGTGATTTTGGTAGAGCCAACCTGAATGGAGCAAATTTAAAAGATGCAAATTTGAGCAAGGCTTACCTTAACTCTAGCGATTTGGAAGGTGCTGACTTGAGAGGAGCAAACCTGAGTTCTGCTTACCTAAATAATGCTAACTTGCGAGGAGCTAACCTTTGTGGAGCTAACCTTTGTCGTGCTACTATATCAGACGAACAATTAGCTTTAGCAAAAACTAATTGGATGACAATTCGTCCTAATGGTAGGAGAGGTTTTTTACAATAATTTTTTGCTATAACTAACTATTTTTAACTCGCACCAGACATCTTGTCGATCAACATATTGTTGGTCAAAATTTAATACAAAAAACAATTTTATAAATATATAATAATCTTTATACTATTTTTTATATTTCACATACTTTTACTGCTACTGCAATTTTTATAAAAATAGGTGATATCGTCTCATAGTTTATTGCATCGGTAAAAATAAAGTCGAACAATCTTAAGAATTATTTTATAACTTTTGCGCCACACCTGTAGTAATTTAGTTTACTACGTAAAACATGCTTGTTCTTGACCCTATTAAATATTGTACAGCTTGTCAAAAGGTGTATAAAAATATATGATTAAGGCTGAATGCAATCCAGTAGAAATATCTACAAATTTGCCTGAAGTCTTATCCTTTTGAATAGAGAGGGACACTAATATATGAAATAGTAAAACAAAGAATTCATGCATTATGTTAAATTAATTTATTTGGTTGCAACCTCAAACTAGAGTTATATCGCTGATACTTATTGCTTCACTCTCGTTAACATATTTATGACTTAAGATTTATCGAATATGGCTGATCTAGTGGAAGAAGAACTCGCAAAGAGGTTAAGCTTATATCAGGTATTCCTCAGCTTATACAGAAAGAATACCATTTTAATTAATGATATTTTACAGTGGGAGGATAATTGTCATTCAACAAATCGGGAATTTACACAGCTTTATGTACAAGGGATAGTAGATACACCGGAGATTTGTGTCATCACCAATATATCTACAGGTGAGACCCAAAAGTTATTACAGTCACAGCAAATTTGGACAATTGGAAGAAATCCCAGTAATGGAATTTGTATTGCTGATCCCTATTTGTCCAATTGTCATGGTGCGATTCAGTATTGCTGGGAAGATAATAGTTTTTATCTCATAGATTTTAATAGTACTAATGGCTCTTATATTAATGGAGAGCCAATATATCAGCCAACTAGATTAAAAGATAGCGATCGCGTACGTCTAGGTAAACTAACTTTATCTTTTTACGTTACCCATAGTAGTAGCACACTACCCAAAGTACCTGTAGATTTCTTGACACAATTCAAATCTGAACCATGTCAGATAGATACAGATGATGAGCAACTAGCTGATGCAGAAGCAACTTTCACTTTGCTCAAAAAATCAGATCAAATGGAAAATATTGATAGCCTAGATAATATTAGTTCCACACATGAGCAACGTTCAAATATATTAGATAATTTTTTTAGCAGAAGAAATAACACCAAAAATAAATAAATCTAGGCACAATAATTCAGTTAATAAACAATTAACCTTATTTGTGCCCTGAAAATTAAATTTGCTGTATTTTAATCCTCTTCTCCTTCCTCTTTGTCTTTATCACCTTCATCACTGCTTGGTTTCCCGACGGAATTAGCAGATACCACAGCACCCATTTCTAACTTCTCTCTGACTAATTGTTGGATTTGTTCTGCAAGCTCTGCATTCTCTTCTAAATATTTAATAGCATTATCTCGACCTTGAGAAATATTATCACCGTTATAACTATACCAAGCACCTTTACGAATAATAATCTTGGTTTCTTCTGCCAAATCAACTAGACACCCAAGGGTTGATACACCCCTGCCAAAAATAATATCAAACTCAGCAATTCTGAAGGGGGGAGCAACTTTATTTTTTGCTACCTTAACTTTGACGCGAATCCCAAATTCCTCTGACCCTTTTTTCAAAGTTTGGATACGACGGATGTCTAAACGTACGGATGAATAATACTTTAAAGCATTGCCACCAGTTGTAGTTTCTGGATTCCCATAACTAATACCAATTTTTTGACGTAACTGGTTGATAAACATTACTGTACAGCCAGACTTACCTATGTTACCAGTAATTTTACGTAGAGCTTGGCTCATTAATCTAGCTTGAAGTCCTACGTGAGCATCCCCCATATCCCCTTCGATTTCAGCGCGGGGAACCAAAGCTGCCACAGAATCAACAACAACAATATCAACTGCGGCAGAGCGCACTAGCTGATCTACTATTTCTAAAGCTGCTTCCCCTGTATCTGGCTGGGAAACTAGTAAATTTTCAATATCAACTCCTAAAGCTCCAGCATAGGTGGGATCGAGGGCATGCTCTGCATCTACGTATGCTGCAATACCTCCCTTTTTTTGGATTTCAGCTACAGCATGTAAAGCGACTGTGGTTTTACCAGAACTTTCTGGGCCATAAATTTCAATTACTCTTCCTTTGGGCAAACCACCACCCAAAGCTAAATCCAGAGTCAAGGCTCCGGTGGAAATAGTTTCTACCTTCATTCGGGTAGCATCACCCAGACGCATAATTGTACCCTTACCAAAGGTACGCTCAATCTGGTTAAGCACCACATTTAGTGCTTTTTGTTTGCCAGCATTATCAGTAATATTAACAGCCATTCCTACCTCATATACGGAATTTAGGGAGTGTTGGTTTTGCTACTAGAATAGAACATATATACTAATATAGCCAAAAATTGCTGGCCTGTAACTCCAATTTAAGAAGTTTTGACAAGATTCTAACGTTTACCCAGAGCCTTGGCAAAGTTATAATAAAATATTTTTTCACTAGGAGCATTTTGAACTTACATTGTTATCTTTTGTATAAAAAAGGTATGAAATTATATAAGTATTGATAATGACAAAAGTTATTGACTCTAGGGAGCACTATTTTTGATCCTAGTTGTTATGACTAATTAACAGAGAGTACCATACTCTCTAAAGTTAGCAGCAGTTTTTGCTCGTTATAGGGTTTAGATAAGTAAGCTGTAGCACCTAATTTCATCGCTAGTTGTCGATGCTTAGCACTGCTGCGGGATGTCAGCATAGCGACTGGGATATTTTTGAGTTCTGAATTAGATTTGATTCTGCCTAAAAAGCCGTAACCATCAATTCGGGGCATTTCAATATCACAAATAACTGCTTGTACTCTCAAACCACTTTCTAGTTTTTCCATGGCATCTTGCCCATCTTTAGCTTGTTCTACTTGATATCCTCCTTTTTCTAAAGTTAGAGCCAAAAAACGGCGCACATTAATTGAATCATCAACAATGAGAATACTACCTTTATTTTTCTGGGCTATTTCTACAGGTTTATTCTGAGAAGGCTGTAAAAATACACTTTTGAGTCTTGTGGTTGGTAGTTGATTATCTTGGGGGGTACGCTCGTGGTTAGCAATCCAATAAAGTAATTCATTAAAGTTGACTAAGGGTACAACCCTACCATCACCAAGGATGATGCAATTACTAAAGCCCTTGGGTAGGGGAATATTACCTTCTACATGACGGATTGCAACCTCTTGTTCTCCCCAACAACGCTCTACAACCATTGATACTAGTTGATTGCCACTATTAACAATCAATACACTGTTGGCATTAATAGCAGCACGTGTTTCTAATTCGTAATGGTCATAGCGGGGACAATTGAACTTAAAGTATTGACCTAACCTAATTAGAGGTAGCATATTCCCTTTATAATTAAGCATTTCACTATTTACCATCGGAAATACTAAATTACTTTGGAATAAAAACATTTCTTCCACTACATCTGTCGGAAATGCTAATAACATCCGGTTAGTTTCCACTAGTAAGACCTTAGCGACAGAAAGGGTAAAGGGAAGTAATAGGGTAAAAGTGCTTCCTTGTCCCAATTGGGTATCAACTTTTATGTCTCCCCGTACTTGTTTGAGGTTATTCCGGACAACATCCATTCCCACTCCCCTACCAGAGAGGGCTGTGACTTGTTCTGAGGTGCTGAATCCTGGCTCAAATATTAGGGATAGTAACTCTTCCTCACTGGCATTCTGAATTAGGTTATCATCTAAGCCCATAGCGTTCGCTCGCTGGCGAATTTTGTCAATGGAGATGCCTTGTCCATCGTCGCTAAATTTAATCACAATCCAGTTGTTCTGTTGTGATGCTTGAATAGTAATTAAGCCTTGTTCTGGTTTACCATGATTGTGACGAATTCCTGGAGCCTCTATTCCATGGTCAAAAGCATTACGCAATAAGTGCATTAGGGGATCAGTTAATGCTTCCAGAATGCTACGCTCAATTAGGGTATTTGCCCCTTCTACTTTCAGTTGGACATTTTTGCCGTAATCTACACTCAAGTCCCGTAAAGCCCTGGGAAAACGATCTATCAAGTCTGATAGGGGTCGCATTCTGATTCGCGTCAGCTTACCCTGTAATTGTTTCGATGTTTTGTTCAACTTGCGAGCAATTTTATCCGTATCATCCAGACTAACTTGCAAATCCGTGGACACTTCCTGTACCTGAACAATGGTTTCCATCACATCTTGAGACAGCAAGGTTAATTCGTTGTAGGGATCCATTTCTAGGGAATCAAACCCCATATTGCTCCCAGGAGAGACTTCTAGGTTTGTATATGCTAGTTGCAGTGAATTAGGTTGATTATCTGTGATAATTTCTGTAGATATGAATTGAGTAGATGCAAAATTTTGAGTAGCTAATTTATCATATCCAGTACGTAACTTTTGGTTTTCTCGTTCCAGGGTTTGAATTCTTTGGTAAAGAAGATCCGTTAATTTACGTAGTTTACCAAGTTGTAAATTTAACCCATTGCGCTGAATAATTATTTCTCCAAACAAATCATTAATTTTTTCTAATTCTTTGCTGGGAACCCTGACTGTGTTTTCTCCAACATCATGACGTTGCACAATCGTCGCTGATTCGGCAGTTGGTTCTAATTGCTGATTTTTTGTAATGTATTGATGAATATCGTCTAGAGAAGTGAACTCATTTAATAGGTCTGGATATACAGCATTCATCTTGTTATCAGCAAAAACAGCTTCCCACGCAGGAAAGTCATCTGCCAATAAATCATCTAACCCATGATTTTCCTCTTCAAGTTCCATAGGTTGGGAAGCCTCTGCCATCTCTTGCACTGGAGTCATAGAACTTACCGCAGAATTACCCATAACAATATCATCCGCAGATATTTGTCTAGGTAACTGTTCAAGTTGATGGGTTAATACCATTGCTTGCGAACGCCTCCATGCTGTCAAGGCTGCTTGGGAAATACCTGGTACTTCCGTAGATTGAGCATTTTCCAAGCGTTCGCTAATAGATTGACATAGTTGAGTAAATGCCTCTAGTTGTAACATTTCTCCCAAACCACCCAATTCCATAGCCATAGTATGGACTTCTTCCCACAAGTTGGGCTGGGAACCATCAGGCAAAATGGCTTCTAAACGTTGCAAACATCCTTCTACCTCAGTCTCAAACAGTAAAGGTATAATATCTTGCCCTTCTTCTGGTGAGAGAATTGTGGTTGCATCTTCTGGTATTGGTTCACCCAATCTTTCATGTAATTGATTAAATACTGAATAACAACTCTGCGCTAACCATTGCTCATCAATATCATTTCCTTCTGAGTGTAATTCCACTATCTGGCGTAACCAATCAACCCCAGATAATAGTAAGCTTTGTAACTCAGTATCTAAATGGAAGGTTTTTTGGGTTTTTAATACCTTAAAACAGTCTTCTAAACGATGAGCTAAATCGGATAGCTTGCGAAATCCCATCATCCCTGCTCCACCCTTAATGGAGTGAGCGGCCCTTAGGGCTGCATTAATATCTTCCGAGTCAATACTTCGGCTACGCTCAGGAACCATTGAATTGGTTGAATTGATTGCTAATAATACCCCTTCCAAAGTATTGAGATAATCGGTGGCTTCTTCCAGAAATTGCATCCGGATTACTAATTCTTTGTCTAGTGACATGGCTTTTATCCTGAGTCAATAGTTATTAGTTGTGAGGCAACGAAAAAGACAACTAACAACTGATAATTAATCTACCTCGAAGCTACCGACAGTCGCTTGTAGCTGCTGAGAAATCTGCACTGTTTGTTGTAAAGAAGTAGACACTTGCCGGGAAGATTCACTACTTTCTTGGGAGATAGTAGCAATTCTCCTCATTAATTGGCTCACAGTTTGAACCGTCTCTACCTGGGATGTGGTAGCAGTAGAAACTGCTTGTACTAGTGAATCAATTTTGCGAGACATATCAAAAATTTGATGCAATTTTTCCTTGGCATTTTTTACAATGTGGGTACATTCAACTACCTGAGTAACCCCTAATTCCATGGCTTGCACCAAATCACTGGTTTCTCGCTGAATATTTTCCACAATTTGTTCTATTTCTTTGGTAGCGGCACTGGATCGAGTAGCTAATATCCCTACTTCTTCGGCAACCACTGCAAAACCTTCCCCTTCTTCTCCTGCACGGGCAGCTTCAATCCCGCCATTGATGGCTAATAAATGGGTTTGCATGGCCATTTCGTTAATTAGGGAAACGACACGGGTAATTTGTTGGCTTGATTCTCCTAAACGCTTAACTTTTTTGGTCGTGTCACCAACTGTTTCTCT
>CBZS010000380.1 GCA_000613065.1 Richelia intracellularis
AAGAGGTGGAGGGGTAGTAGAACAACGAGCTTTGCTTTGAGAACTTGCTTGCTCAAAGGAATACCACTAGAGTACAAAGCCAGGTGATTGGGTTTATGTTCTTGTTGTAGATGAAACTGCCAATACTCATCCCAATCGCCACTGATGTATAAAGAACCCAGGAGAAAAATAGCCTCAGCACCCCTGATGGTCCATCTAGCCCCAGTGAGATCCATCCTGTCTGTCTTTAATCAGGTGGCGACAAGCACCCTCAATCACCCCCGTGGCCATGGGGAATCCAGCTTTTAAGTAATCGTCATATTTGAGGTATTTGGCATTGTTAAGTAAATATCTAGCACAGGTAGGTATCCACAGGTTTACGTTCTTGGGGGGTGAGTTTGGGTAAAGTCGCACTCCCGCGCATACCTGGGGCAACTGAACTTGATTTACCTTCAAGGATAAGCTGTAAACGTTTGCTCTCCCAAGCTTGTGCCTGTGTTGAAGTCTGAGCATAAAAGACAAATGCAGCTTTCCACAAATACTCAATCACATGGATAATAATATCCCTGTCTTAGTCCATGAGAGAGAATATTGCTGTGCTGGTAGATTAAACTCCCCATCCAAAGGAAATAGGGTATTTATCTTTCTTCCTCCATAACCAATTCTATTGGCGATTACTGTGCCAAATAATGTGGTCAATTTCCGCGACAATTTTTTCGGCGTTGCATAAGTGCGGGATGAATTAGGGTTTGAAACCATTGAGAAATCGTTGAAAATTTAGTGAAATCATCCCGCACTTATGCAACGCCATTTTTTCTTGTGTGTTCTGTTTACTGAGTCTGTGCCTGCACACTCTCCCTCTATTTCATCTTGACTGCGTTTATCAAAATATCTTTATTTGTAACAACCGTCTCAATAGTTCGTATCCATTCTTAAGTAACTTACTCTCTATCTGGGAGTGTTCTAACTAGGGTAAGCGCATCTAATTTTGTAGTGAAAATTACAGATTTTTGTACATAATTGTGGGGCATGTCTTGATTGTCAAGTGCGAACGCCAACCCCCTTTGGGGGGGTACTGGAGGGGCATCGCCAAAAAAAGTTGACGCAACTGGGGAACGCTTCCCTAGATTCCGTGGTGCCAGGTAGGGGCATCAAGACCTTGAGTAAGCCCAATAAACACTCATACCCCCACCTGGCACTCCCCTACCCCACCCAATCTTCCCCAGTTGCAGGAACACTCGTGGGGCACAAAAATGGAGATTTAAGTATTAAAGAAGTTAAGTAGTATGCTAAGGACGCAAAGGGTCTATCTTAACTGAACGGGTTAGTCTAATGGTATCTCTGACAAGAAGGCTTGCGCCTACGGGTTTCAAATCTTCAAAACCAAAGATTAAAAGCTCAAAAAATTTGAGTATAGCCAATACCACTGCATTGACAGAAAAATGTCATTTTTGGTGTGTTCCTATTTCTCAACTGCAAACTTTGCATAACCAAGACAATTAGGTTGGTCTTAAATGCGTTGTCATGGTTGTGCGGGTACCACATCTTTGGAATCAAACAACCCGTGAAGTTCTGTTTTATCTAACTAGTTTAAATTGTGATGCTCGTAACTTAGGACAAGTGATTCGTCTTCATTGGGGTGTGGAAAATGGGTTGCATTGGACTTTAGATGTCACTTTTTCTGAAGATGCTTGTGGTGTCCGTACTGGTCATGCTCCACAAAACTTAGCACTTCTGGGGCGAATAGCTCTTAATGCTTTAAACCTAGAGCAATCTTTGAAACGTAGTAATCGCCAAAAATCTAATGGAGCTGCTATGGATAATAATTATATGCTGACTGTTCTTACTGCTTGTTTATCCCAACATGATGATAGCTCTCAACCCGCTTGTCAATAGAATTTGAGATGCGCTTACCCTGGAATTATTACAAGCAACAGAAAAGGAATTAGATAAAATTGTTGCAGCAACTTCGAGAAAAGCTCCTCCACTAAAAGGCGAGGATAATATTGGTGTAAGAGTAGGTAAAGTTATCAATAAATTTAATGTTGAAAAACATTTCATAATTGAGATACAAGAGAACAGTTTTTCATATCAGAAAAATCAGTCAAAATTTGATGCAGAAGCAGTATTGGATGCTTTCTATATTATAATTAGTACATCTTTGGATGAAGAAACTTTATCTGCTACGGATACGGTAAAAGCCGATAAAAATCTCTCACAAGTAGAACAAGCTTTCCGTAGTTATAAAACTGTTGATTTAAAAGTTGGTCCAATTTACCACTATACAGCCGAACGTGTAAAAGCCCATATCTTTCTATGTATTTTGTCTTATTATTATGTAGAATGGCATATGCGAGAACTATTAGCTCCAATACTTTTTGATGAAGATGATTGGGAAGCAGCAGCAGCGAGAAAAGAGTCTGTTGTATCTCCTGCCAAAAAGAGCGAAAAAGCTAAAAATAAAGCGAACAAAAAGCGTACCTCAGATAATTTGCCCGTTCATAGCTTCCAAACTTTATTGGATGATTTAGCTACAATTGTTAAAAATACAATTTCTACAACAATTGCTAGTAAATCCTTCGTTTTTGAGAAGATTACTCAGCCTACAGCTATACAACAAAGAGCAATAGATTTACTCGGAATTAGCATGATTTGTACCCAGTAAGCTTGGACTTTAAATCTCTGTCAGTCGCACTATGCATAGATTTCGTTTTTCGTCAAAGGGTAACTTCAGGTTAAGCTACACAGATAAATACTGCAGAGGCTTATACCATCAGGGATTATAAATCCCTGCTTCACATCCAAAGTCTATTAAAAATGGACTTGATTGCAAATATTGTAATTAGCACCAGTTCTGTTGAAGATTACTTTAGCTATTAGACAGCAATTTACAATCGCTAGCTCCTGTATTTAGACATACCCTTAATGACAACCTCCCGTACCCGATAAATAGGAAGGTTTTGGGACTCATGATAAGTCCGCATTAATAACTCAGCTAACAACCCAAAACAAAATAACTTTACTCCAGTAACTAGCAACAATACTGCCAAAGTTAGCAATGGACGATTGCCGATATCCTGCTGTTCCTAGATTTTAATGTAAGTTAAGTGAATTGCGATCGCGGCTCCAGAAAACGTGGAGAATAAACCCAGCCATCCAAAAACATGCATAAGACGGGTGAGAAACTTCTTCATAAACACCATCGTTAACAAATCCATCAATACCCGGAAGGTACGGGATAAACCATATTTACTACTCCCAAAAGGACGGAAATGGTGTTTTACCTTTACCTCCACAATTATCGCCCCTTCTATATAAGCTAAAACTGGTAAAAAACGATGCAATTCCCCATAAAGATGCATATCCCTCACCAAATCTGCACTATAAACCTTGAGGGAACAACCATAATCGTGAATCTGTACCCCAGTAAGACGACGAATTAACCAGTTAGCAATCTTAGAAGGAAGTAACCGAGTTAAAGCCTTATCTTGAGGCTTTTATGCCCAGCCACTCACCAAATCATAACCCTCATTCAATTTTGCCAGCATCATTGGTATATCAGAGGGGTCATTTTGTAAATCAGCATCTAAAGTAACTATTGCCCTACCAATAGCATAATAATTAAAACCAGCCGCCATCGCTGCCGTTTGCCCATAATTACGCCGCAAAATTACCGCCTTCAAATCATCCCGGATGCATCCCTGTTCTTTGAGGAATTGCACCGAAGCATCCATAGAATCATCATCCACATAAATAATTTCATAACTGAGCCTACTACCCCTGCAAGTAGATGCGATCGCTTCTAACAAATGTGTTAGACTTTCCACTTCATCTTTTATAGGAATCACGACACAAACATCAGGGATAATAGATGATAAATCCTCATCCGTCCCCAGACTACCATTAAAAACTAACTCACTCCTCATGCTTCCCACCTTCGAGGTTTATAACCTTTAACAACCCTACCAGCACCACGCAGTTCCTGAAAATAAGACTGGCTTACCTCATCAGCTTGTTCCGAAAGTATATCAATCCCAATCCCATTCCGTCCCTTATCTTTCCCAGAACTGTGGATATACCTCCCACCCCCCAAATAAAGTCCCACATGGGTAGCTTTTTGAGGGGTACCAAAAAATACTAAGTCTCCAGGTTCTAATTCTGCTACCTGAATCTTTTCCAGAAATCCTTCTTGCTGGTAAGCATCCCGGGGTAGCCAAATACCTACAGAAACAAAAGCCGCTTGCATGAACCCAGAACAATCATAATTTGGCCCAGTTGTACCACCCCACAAGTAATAATTAGCTTGTGCCATAGCTTCGTAAGTAAACTTAATTACTTGGGGTAATAATTTTCTAATCTCTGGCTCTGTAAATAATGTAGCCTGATAAGCTACCGTCATAGATTGTAAATTACTTACATCATCTAAAGATAACCATCCTGGATAATCATCCTCACATAAACAGATCTGTACAGAAGTCACATTACTTGTCACAATGCGTAAGTATCTGCCGACTCTAGCCTGGGTAGCTAAACTTTTACACTCAGGAGAATCGTACACATTGAGATTTGCTAAACACTCGTACTCACCTGCTTGTAGATTGAGAATTTGGGATTTTAGATTAAGGGACATCCGGCAATTACAATGACATTCTTTACTCAAGATCAACAATTAGCACAGCTAGGCAACCAAATTTTAGAAACCACCTGGGCAGAATTTCCCAACCTGGCTCACAACCAAATTGCCCTGACTTGGATTGTCTACGATCCACCAGTTCTAGTAAATACGGGTGGCGCTCTTACTCCAGATGCTTTTTGGAATCACCCAGTACGTGGATTTACTTATAGAGGAATAGAAGAAATTTATCCTGCCAGCGTAGTAAAACTATTCTACTTAGTCGCATTACATGAATGGCTAGACAAAGGAATGGTCAATGGTTCTGGGGAGATAGAAAGGGCAATGCGAGATATGATTGTGGATTCCAGTAATGACGCAACAAGTCTAATTGTAGATGTTTTAACTGGTACAACATCAGGACCAGAACTACCGCCCCCACCTTTTGAAACTTGGCAGTACCAACGGCAAATTGTTAACCGCTATTATGAATCTTTGGGTTGGTCAGAATTAGAAAATATCAATGTATGTCAAAAAACCTGGTGTGATGGACCCTACGGTAGAGAAAGAGCTTTTTATGGGGAAACCCTAGAAAATCGAAATATGCTGACTACCAACGCCACCGCCAGATTATTACATAGTATCATTGGTGGTGTGGCAGTTTCCAGAGAACGATCGCAATCCATCATGGCTTTATTGCAACGTAGCCTCAATCCTGATGAATTGCCCCAAAACGTAGAAGAAGATCAAGTTACAGAGTTTTTGGGTAGGGCTTTACCCCAAAATGCAAAGCTATGGTCAAAAGCAGGCTGGACAAGTCAAGTTCGTCACGATGCAGCATATATTGAAATTCCAGATAAATGCCCTTATTTATTAGTTGTATTTATTGAAGGGAAAAACAATGCCAGCAACAAAAATATCTTACCCTTCATTTCCCAGCAGTTTACACATGAAATTGATAAACTATAGTCTCTCCTTTGACTTTGTTTTGATGCTCAAAAAATAATATTCAACCATATACTCAATAAGTTAGACTTGTACTTTCATAAATGGTATGTCTTGAGTCCAAGGTATATTTTGATATAAAAATATTCGTCCAAAAAATAAAAACTATTCTTGTAGATTCTTGGTTATACCTTACAGCTACAAGAGAAATGGCCAGAAGCGATCGCTTTCTATAAGAAAGCCCTAGAACTTCAACCGAATTGTATTGAAGCTGATGTGAATTTGGCTAATGCTCTCCACACCCTACGCAAGCTGCCAGCAGAAAAGTATTCACATTAGGCAATCATAAATCATGATTTAGGATTGGCTCAGAAAAAAGCGGGGGATGTGAAAAATGCCATTACCTATTATGGACAAGCGATCGCCCTACAACCAGATTTAACGATCCCCTATTACAATTTGAGGGCAGCTCTACAATCGGAAGAAAATTGGGAAGAAGCTATCATTTGTTATCAAAAAGCTTTATCGACTAGTCCCAGTGAAGGGGAAACATACCACAAACTGGCTCAAATACAGCTACATAAAATTTCAGGGTAAGCGCATCTCAAATTCTATTGACAAGCGGGTTGAGAGGTATGATCATCATGTTGGGATAAACAAGCAGTAAGAACAGTCAGCATATAATTATTATCCATAGGGGCTCCATTAGATTTTTGGCGATTACTACGTTTCAAAGATTGCTCTAGGTTTAAAGCATTAATAGCTATTCGCCCCAGAAGTGCTAAGTTTTGTGGAGCATGACCAGTACGGACACCACAACCATCTTCAGAAAAAGTGACATCTAAAGTCCAATGCAACCCATTTTCCACACCCCAATGAAGACGAATCACTTGTCCTAAGTTACGAGCATCACAATTTAAACTAGTTAGATAAAACAGAACTTCACGGGTTGTTTGATTCCAAAGATGTGGTACCCGCACAACCATGACAACCCATTTAAGACCAACCCAATTGTCTTGGTTATGCAAAGTTTGCAGTTGAGAAATAGGAACACACCAAAAATGACATTTTTCTGTCAATGCAGTGGCATTGGCTATACTCTTTTTTGAGCTTTTAATCTTTGGTTTTGAAGATTTGAAACCCGTAGGGGCAAGCCTTCTTGTCAGAGATAGCATTAGACTAAGCCGTTCAGTTAAGATAGACCCTTTGCGTGCTTAGCATACGACTTAACTTCTTTAATACTTAAATCTCCATTTTTGTGCCCCACGAGTGTTCCAGCAACTGGGGAAGATTCGGTGGCGTAAGGGAGTGCCAGGTGGGGGTATGAGTGTTTA
>CBZS010000381.1 GCA_000613065.1 Richelia intracellularis
CTCTTTGCTTCCAAACTCGCTTGGGCCATTGCGGCCTAATACCACGTCTACGTAAAAAAGCGCGGTTATCCTTAGAATCCTAGCCTTTGTCAGCAACAAGCACTTTCAGGGGTTTACGGGGTCTACCCCGTTTGTTGGTCTTAACCTTTACACTGTCTAGAAGTGGTATCACCTTATCTGTTTCACTACCATTGGCAGGTGTGGTGGGATTGGATAAAGGCATTCCTGAGCCTTCAGTAACAGTGTGTGTCTATTAAAATACCCTTTCCTTTTCCACCGTAAGCAACACCATCACCACCGCCCTTTCCAGGGGGAAAAAGACCCGTCCACGGCGCCATAACTCCAGTTGATTAACCCTTTCTTTTGTCCAATCCCCAATATGCGTGGTTGTAAACCCTCTAAGGTCCCGTTCAACTCCCAACGTTTGAGCCATCGATGTGCAGAGCTGTTTGATGCCCATATTTCTCCTTTTGGAACGTCACACCAACGACACCCTGTTCTCAATATATACAGTAAGGTATTGAGTACATAACGAAATGAAGAATGTGGCATTCCTCGTTACCGTTTCTCTGGCGGTTTCGGAAAAATATCCTCAAACAAAGACCACTCCAAATTACTCAGTCCTTCAATACGTCCAGCCATCAGATGATATAACCCCTCTGACTCAACAGGCATATTATCACCTTCTGTTATTAGTGGGATAGACTCTTGGTGGAATTTGGGGAAAATTCACCCAGAATCCCCATCACCGCTCATCTCACGGAGGTACTTGGGCTGAGTTTAACAGTGTTATTGCTGATAGCAACATTCTCTTTGGTGCGCTGGTGGGTGGGCCAGCTTCAGCAAATGACTTTGACTATCAAGACCATCGCACTAACTAAATCACCAATGAGGTAACTTTAGACTACAATGCAGGCTTCACAAGAGCCCTTGCCCGCAGTGTCAATGAATATGGTGGCGGTCCTCTCACTAATGCTGAGTTAGATGCCCTACCAGGAATTAGTGTACCAAGTAACATTCTTGTTCCCTAGTATTAGGTCTATCCCATAGCCGAAATTCAGTGGTAAAAAATGGCGATATGCGGAACATGAAGCCTCCGACTTATCGCCAAAAATTAACAAGTATTTTTACTGTTTAAGGCTATTACTTCTGGGGGTATTTTAAGGCAAATCAAATATGCGATCGCTTGGATTCCACTTTGAATATAGATAACTGAACATCATAGTACGCAGTTTAGTAGGACGTAACATAAGCTCTTGGGAAAGTC
>CBZS010000382.1 GCA_000613065.1 Richelia intracellularis
GGAGGCTTTGGGCATTGATACTCAATCCTTACAATCCCAACGTCAGGAGTGGGAAGCAGAGGCAAAAACCACAGCTTGGATAGTGCTAGATGGGCAAGTCAAAGGATTGATAGGGATTGCAGATACTGTTAAACAATCCTCCGTAAAAGCGATCGCCAGATTTCAACAAATGGGTCTAGAGGTAGCAATGTTAACCGGGGATAACCGCCAAACTGCGGAGGCGAGCGCCAGGGAGGTGGGTATCAAGAAAGTATTTGCCGAAGTTAGACCAGACAAAAAAGCAGCCCAGGTGAAAGCCTTGCAAACAGAAGGGAAAATTGTCGCCATGGTCGGAGATGGTATCAACGATGCCCCAGCCTTAGCCCAAGCAGATGTAGGTATTGCAATTAGTACGGGTACAGATGTGGCAATGGCGGCAAGCCATGTCACTTTTATTTCTGGGGATTTAAGAGGCATTGTCACAGCAATTCAACTCAGTCATGCCACTATGGGAAACATTCGTCAAAACCTGTTCTTTGCTTATGTTTATAATGTTTTTGGTATTCCTATTGTAGCAGGAATTCTTTACCCCTTATTTGGGTGGTTACTTAACCCAATAATTGCAGGTACAGCGATGGCATTTAGTTCAGTTTCTGTAGTGACAAATGCCTTACGTCTGCAGAATTTTCAACCACAAACTTACTGATACTAACTGTTATTCCTATCCCGCCCAAATATTACTTTAGTAATATTTTTTTTGCATTCCTAACTGCTGACTATTTTCAAAATAGAAAGACAGATACCTCAGGGTTTCAGTCAATCCACTGTAATCTTCTGATGAAAATAACAATTATTTGCTGCTATAAATTCGATATTCCCAATAAAAATTGAGTTGATTGGATAATGTTAAATAAAAAACATATTTACAGCACTGTCATTAGCTTGTAATTCTTGTTACTAACGTCTCAATTTCCCCTTGCTGACGCACCAAAAACTGAGTCATAAGACACTAGCAAATTCCAACCCATTGAACAATGTTTACCCTTGAAAATAGGAGTTAATTGAGGTGGTTTAGCACTCATAAGCATAGAAATATGGTGGTTTTTATTCAGCAAAAATAAAGCCCAGGAAGCACAAACTCATCATGGACTTCAGTAACTATAAATTACCATTGATGGAGGCTATAAACTGGATATAAGTTTGGTATAAGCCTTTAAACTCGTGCGGTTTAAATTTTTCAGCTTCCGTAGTCTTTAAGTGTTATTATGGTGATTTTATCTGATAAATGTGCTATATTTTCAATCTATTTAGCTGATGAGATAACCATTCATACCAACTATCTAAACCACTTCCTGTTTGAGCAGAAACTTGAAAAATTTTGATATGAGGATTTACCTGTTTGGCATATTCAATACATAGTTCTACATCAAATTGGACGTAGGGGAGTAAATCAATTTTCGTGAGAATCATTACTTCACTAACACGAAACATATGGGGATATTTGATTGGTTTATCTTCCCCTTCTGTTATAGATAAAATTACTACCTTAAGATTTTCTCCTAAATCAAATAAAGCTGGACAAACTAAGTTCCCTACATTCTCAATCATCACCACGGAATTGAAACGAGGATTTAGTTCTTCTAAGCCTCTTTCTATCATTGATGCATCTAGATGACAGCCTGTACCTGTATTTATTTGAATTACTTGACAGCCTGTATCTTGTATTTTTTGGGCATCATTAATAGTTTCTTGATCCCCTT
>CBZS010000383.1 GCA_000613065.1 Richelia intracellularis
TTTGTCAGGAGTTACGTCGTCGGGGAATAACTACACCTGTATTATTTCTTACCGCTAAAGATACCCTTGATGATCGTATTGAAGGATTAGATGCTGGTGCGGATGATTATTTAGTTAAACCTTTTGAATTAGGGGAGTTGTTGGCTAGAGTTAGAGCCTTGTTACGTCGTTCGACTCTTTTACCCCAACATATACCAACTCGTTTATCAGTAGGAGATTTAGAACTAGATTGGGAAAATCAAGTAGCTTACCGTCAAGACATAATTATTGAACTTTCAGAGAAAGAAAGTCAACTGCTGCATTATTTTATGGAACATCCTGGACAATTATTAACTCATACCGAAATAATGGAGCATCTTTGGCAAGATGAGGAGCAGCCAAGCAGTAATGTGATTGCGGCTTTAGTGCGTTTACTGCGGCGTAAAATTGAATTAGGAAAGAAAGCACAGTTAATCCATAGTGTGTATGGAAAAGGCTATCGTTTTGGCAGCAGTGCCAACTAACTTTTGCCCTCTATGAATAACTTGGGAGCATCCCATGTTTATAAACCACATTCCGCACTTCAATTTGAAGTACAAATAAATTACAAGCAATATAAAAACACAAGAATCAGAATGATTGATACATAGAGTACAGAACGAATATATTTGAAAAATAAATTAATAAAACAGAATAAATTTGACCATAAAATCGGTAATATGAGCACTAAAAAATTGAGGAGCAATAAATGTGCCTTCAGATGTTGATAAATTTTTATTTGGGTTCAAAATTTTTTTAAGTTAAGAAAGCAAATAATATTTTCGGCAGGATGATGGCAGACAAATCAAAATGAAATGGCGTTATGACGTTAAATTAACAATTTGGCGTTGCTGAATCAGGGGATGATTTCACTAAAGATTCAAGGATTTTTCAAGGGTTTCAAGCGTTAATTAATCCCGCACTTATGCAACGCCAACAATTTGATTAACACTATCTAAAGTTAAAAGATGGATACCTTGAAAGCATTGAAAGACCCATCTTAATGTAGAAGTCATGGTCAGGGTAAGCGCATCTAATATTCTAGTGAAAATTACAGATTGTTGTACACAATTGTGAGGTATGTCTTGATTGTCAAGTGCGAACGCCAACGACGGGCACTTCGTGGCTAAGCGCAGGCTACGCCAACGCCCTTTGCGGGTCTACTGGAGGGGCATCGCCAAAAAAAGCCCAACTGGGGAACCCTTCCCTAGATTCCGTGGTGCCAGGTAGGGGCATCAAGACCTTGAGTAA
>CBZS010000384.1 GCA_000613065.1 Richelia intracellularis
ATTGATGGTGCATCTGGGAATATTTCACCAACTTGTTTTACCCAAAGAATTATAGTTGTGTGATGAACTCCTTTTTAGCGTTCAATAATCCTAAATCCCGAGCCATTAACCTATGCTTTTAAGCATTCTTGTTTGATCTCATTTGAGTATCCTTTTGGTGGATTATAGATATCTATAAATTGGCCTTCGCAATTGACACAAATGTGATTTTTTTACCTCGACGGTTCCCATTTTTTCTAATCCTCGTAGACTTGCAGTATGGACAATGCACAGTAGAACACCTCAATTCATCCCTCTATTATGCAACGCCTCAATTTCATTGGGTGCTGGAATGCCGGAATCTCCAAGCTTTACCTTTGAGTGTTCGCTCTCAGGTAATTGGTTCAGTTGCTTCGATGGTAGCTCCCCATGGAAAATTATTAGTAATTACCCGCTTTCGGCAAGAAGCAGCACCCAGTGGTCCTCCATAGGCTTTTTCTGCATCTGAATTAACAAAATTTTCACAATTTCGATTGCAGGAAATTGAACGAGCTAGTTTTTGGGAGTGAGGAAACCAAGAAGTACAGCAATTAAGGAAGGATGGAATATCACAAAATCTAAAGAATAATCATCCTAATTTGAGATTATGTAATTAATATTACTCCCCTGCACCCTCAGTCCTTTTTCTTCGTAATTAAATCTCGCCATTCCTGCATTGCCATTTTTTGTGCTGACAATAATTCTTGAATGCCTTTTTCTGCATAGTCGAGAAGTTGATTTAATTTAGGACGGGTAAAACTACCTTCCTCGGCAGTTCCTTGGACTTCAATAATGCCTAACTGCTGATTCATCACCACATTAAAATCTACAGTTGCAGCTACATCTTCGGGATAGTTTAAATCTAAATACGGTTCTCCATCCAATAAACCCACAGAAATTGCCGCAATTTGTCCAACAAGTGGCGTTCGCTCTAAAATACCCTGATGTAATAATTGGTCAATTGCTCCTGCTAAGGCAACAAAACCCCCTGTAATTGCGGTTGTGCGAGTGCCTGCGTCTGCTTGCAGGACATCTGCATCTACAGTTAGGGTACGTTCTCCTAGAGCTTCTAAATCTATTGCCGCCCTTAAACTGCGTCCAATGAGTCTTTGAATTTCTTGGGTTCTCCCCGATAGTTTTAATAATTCTCTAGGTTGTCGCTGCTGAGTCGCTGATGGCAACATTCTATACTCGGCAGTCAACCAACCTTTACCAGTATTCATCAAAAATCTGGGTACTTTTTCTTCAACACTCACGGTACATAGTACTTGTGTCTCACCACATTTTGCTAATACGGAGCCAGGGGCAAAATTAGTAAATCCTTGCTCAAAGGTAAAAGGACGTAGTTGATCTGATTGACGACCATCTGGACGTTGCCACACCATGCAGTTAACCTCAACAACTCTAATATACCGTCATCAGGTTATCATTTTCTTGCCACCTTCTTTTGGCTTGTCCCTGGTCAAAATTTTTTTTCTGTGTCTATTTGTTTCCCTTATTCCTCTGCGATTTTCCCTCCTCCTTCCCCCCTAATATGATTCCACGGGTAACAAATGTGCTGTTATCTGTGCGTTATGTAATTCCCTTAGTAAACCCTGGCGTTGATGGTTATACAAGGACTTAGGTAAAATTAATTGCTTTTTTTTTCCATAACCTTGCTTGCTAGAGCTAAGGATCAGCCAGAAATACGAGCGATGGTACTTGCTCCTTCTAATAAATAATGAGTAGCATTTGCATATCTATTTCTAGGAAATATGGCTTTTTCTACCTTATACTTTAAGCTATTAAAACTTGCACTTGTTTAAATGTCTGAAACTCAAGAGTCAATAAGCTGTTTAATTTCTTCTGCTTATCAGTATTAGCGGTAGCAATGCAGTTAGAGATTGCTGCATTAAAATCTACAAAATGAGCATAGTACTTAGATTCTTTTTGAAAAATAAATTACCAGCAAAAGCGGTTGAATCAAGATATCCCATTTGGGCAACAGTGGATTTCGCTGTAATCTAGACTTGACTTGTTTCATAGCTTTCTTTGTTAGAGAAATCCCTTTTTGGTAAACAATTTTACTTCAACTGAAGATAGGATATAAGCCTTTCCAAGTCATACTCGAAGCCCAGAAAAGCATGACTTCAACATCAACAAGCTTCCCCCCCCCATTCCAATGCTGGTCAAGAATACCGCAACAACCATCTATGGGATTGTATTTACTATGGTAAGGAGGATAGTAAACCAATTGAATTAGTATATTTAGGAGATCAACAAACTCAATCATCCTTTTTTTTATTGAGTTCTTACTCCACTACTTTCCGGACCATTATCAACTTTCATTTGTATCAGTTCGGTATCCTGCTTTTGTTCTGATGTCATTGTCTTCCACCATTGAATTAGAGTATCAACAATCAAATTCTTGCTTTTATAAGAACTGAACTACCAAAGTTAATATAGAATAATTGCCCACTATCTTCATCAAGAATCCCACAGGGAGTATATTTTTCTGTGCATACCATATCATGATCCTCAGCTTGATTGTCTCCTCTGATTTTTCTAACACGAGAATAACCCCCCATATTCACGGTAGCTTTGCAATCCATGCTTAGTGGTTTGACTTTGAGGCTTGTTTGTTGATTGCGGCTCAAACTCTTTGATGTTGTTGAAGATATTATCCGTTTGTGCAATTTTTTTTAAGGTTTGGCTTTTACTACTTTACGAAGACCATAGCCCATTCGATTCAATACTTGTGCCATTGTACTGGCGCAAGGCAATTGCTCCTGGCTAAATCCCTGTTCTTTGAGTTTTTCTAGTGCGGATATTGCTGTTAACCGGGTATAGGCTAAGTAAGTTTTAAATCTTGGGTCTTGTTGAGAATCAGATTCTGCAATTTGTCCCAGGGATAATGCCACAACAGAAGAGGTTGTTTGTCCTGGCAACGCGTTGCTGTGCTAAAGACTGATTGTAATCCCACACAGATTATCCCTGTTCTTTTTTCCGGTAACCCTAACTCTATATTTTCTCTACCCCAACCGAATACTCTTTGTGCTAACCTTGCTCTACCTTGGCAATATTTCAACGTCATCTGAGCTTGAAAGACCCGACGTTCTACTCCATTCATTTTCGATGCTGCCAACCGCAAGTCTTCTATTTGTTTGTGATCTTGTTAATGATTTAGGTTCCTCTGCTGGGTCTAGCATACTCCAAAATACTTGCCCCTGTTTTTTTACTCATCAACATTACATCTTACTTTCATTGCTAAATTCTTTCTTATCAATCACCTTAGAGTATAAACATTCATTTCTAAGAAATTTACAAAATCTTTCAATCAAATTTAATTGTGGAGAAGAGCAAGGTAAATAACATACTTGTATACCGACTGGTATCGCATAGTTATGTACTAACTTACACTTATTATATCTGGCATTATCTAGCCCAATAACAATTGGCTTATTTAGCCCCAGATTAGCTAATGTAAATAACAACTGGCACAGACTTTATGAATTAATAGAAGTTCCATTTGTAATTGTAATTATTTCCTTAGTCACTGCATTAACTGCTCCTAAAAAATTAAATCGTTTGCCACCGGAAGGTGAACAGATAAATGTTATTGTAAAACACCATAAAAATCCTAAGTATGCTCGATGTACAAAGTGGGCTGCGTCAAAAAAAACTACTTTCTTTCCGCTAATAGCTTTTTCTAGTAATGGTTATAGCTTTTGTTGTCTATATTTATCTTCCTCTTCAATCTTTCCTGGAGCTACTGACTTCCCTGGCACATACCCCACTTTTAAGTAACGCAAACCTGTACTGTTCAGAAATTCTCTTACCTGAGCTGGACTGCGCTTAATAGTAGTTATTTATTCAATGGTATCACTCCCTTATGGAATACTTGTAGCTGGATGTTTATCAAAATATTCTTTCAAAATATAACTATACTGCTTTCATTCACTTGCCTGTCCTTTGTGGTCTATTTTTTTAGTTATTCTACTCCTCCTGATTCATATATTTTAATGTTAATTATCAATTAATATTGCATTTTATACAAGCTACAACATTAATTGATGTTTTATACTGTGACTGTTTAGATACATAATTTTCATATTTTTCTGTACTAATGGATGAGAATAATGAGATCATTCATAATCAACTTTATCAATCTATTATGGCCTAAAATCTATTGATTACGAGTCTTAGTGTAGTACGAAATATGATATTTTAATAATAAATTACAAGTGAACCATAGTAGTATTGACAGTCAAAAATATACTTGATGGAATTAGCTTGTAAAAAGTGAAAAAACACGAACAGATCCACATTCTATGGAAGCATCTACATCAAATCAAGGTATGTTTTGGTAACAAGCACGAGAACTATTTGAAGAAATAGTTAGTTTGTTAGACTCAGACAGGATTTGTGGGTTAGAACACTCCCAGATAGAGAGTAAGTTACTTGAGAATGGATACGAACTATTGAGACGGTTGTTACAAACAAATTTATTTTTATAAACGCAGTCAAGATGAAATAAAGGGAGAGTGTGCAGGCACCTAAGTACAGGACAAAAAATTCAGAGACTGGCGAAATAGTTCAGGTTGAGCATCTAAATAAAATAAGGCACGACGCAAAAAATCTAAAGCCTGGCGAAAAATACTAATGGGAGGACGACCATATTTTTT
>CBZS010000385.1 GCA_000613065.1 Richelia intracellularis
GGCGTTTTCTCTAATGGAGTATTACAGCTTTTATGTGAAGCTCCAAGTAATTTCTAGTTTAGGCTTCTTGCTTGTATTAATAGGGGTAGGAATAAGCTATTTCGTTAAGGGAGATAATTTTAATTTTCATGTTTTTGGAAAAACATTTAGATACTTCTGGATTTTAATTTTCATGTTTTTGGAAAAACATTTAGATACTTCTGGACTAGAAGCAAATGATTAGAAGAGAATAACTCACATAGAGATAATAAATATCTGGGTCAAGAGCAATCTAATATAGAAGAAGACCCTTTTGTTCTAGCAGTTAGAATTGCGAATATAACCTCGGACAAAGCCAAGACCGCGAAAACATCCACCCAGTGGCTAGAATTGGCTGCAAGTTGGGAGAGAGCTTCCTATTTGATGAGTTTAGTGTCACCTAGGCATAGTCGCTATAAAGAAGCTCAAATTAGGACTAAGTTGTATAAAAAGTATAGCGAAGCAGCACAAAAGGAAGCAGAAAAAACTCAATTTTAGAGTTATTCATGAGATAAATCTAATTGTAGAGATACAGATAAATCGCATCTCTACAATCTCTCAACATCTCGAACAGTTAAACCGGTAACCAACATCCGGCTGACATTCACCTACTCCGTCCCTGTGCACTACTATTAGATTTATATCTACGTGTTAGTTATGCACTCATCTCTAACATTCTTTGGATAGGATGTAACGCTGCTAACCGAATATCCTCAGTCATGGTAATTTCTGGAGTCCGGTTCCTCATGGCTAAATACAGTTTATCTAAAGTATTCAAGCGCATAAATGGACATTCATTACAATTACAATTACTTGTTGGCGGTGCAGGTATAAAATTTTTATGTGATGCCGCTTTCTGCATTTGATGGATAATTCCCGGTTCCGTTGCCACTATGAATTCCTGTGCCGAACTTTGTTGGCAATACTTAAGTAAAGCTGCTGTGGAACCGATATAATTGGCATGAAATAATACTGGTTCTTCACATTCTGGATGGGCAATTACCTCGGCTTCTGGATGGGTAATTTTTAACTGAATAATTTTCTTTTCAGAAAAACTTTCATGGACAATGCAGCTACCTTGCCATAACAACATTTTTCGTCCTGTTTGTTGCATAACATACCGCCCTAAATTGCGGTCTGGAGCGAAAATAATTGGTTGTGATTCTGGTATTTGTTGAATAATTTTGACTGCATTTGAACTAGTACAAATAATATCGCTCATAGCTTTAATTTTCGCCGAGCAATTGATGTAGGAAACCACCAAATAATCTGGATGAGCGGCTTTAAAGGCTGAAAATTCCTTTGGTGGACAACTATCAGCTAGAGAACAACCAGCATCGAAATCTGGCAATAGAACTAGTTTGTCTGGATTAAGAATCTTTGCAGTTTCTGCCATGAAGTGAACACCTGCAAAGACTATTACATCTGCATTTGTATTGGCTGCTGCTTTTGCTAATTGCAATGAATCTCCAATAAAGTCGGCAATGTCCTGAATGTCTGGCTCTTGATAATAGTGGGCAAGAATTACCGCATTGAGCTCTTGCTTGAGAGACTCAATAGCTGCAAATAAATCTAGTGGTAATGCACCCATTTGGGTATTGTTTCGTTGAGCAAGTGCTGTGGTAAACACAATCAGAGTTTGCTTATTAATAATGTGGTTGTGTAATTAATTATAGTGCGTTTCACCAAAAATAGATATAGCGATAGCTATATCTATTTTTTAAAAGTGAGTAAAGATAAATGACGTGAAGGATACTAATTAAGATAATTTGTGCCAAATGTCTTTGATTTTCATATCCTGGAAATAGACGGCTTTTGAAACAGGCATGACCAGTCAACAAAATTTATTAAGAACCCTCAATATCGCAGTAGTTGGCGATATTCACGACCAATGGGAAGAGGATGATGGGATAGCGTTACAGCATCTGGGTGTTGATCTCGTGCTGTTTGTGGGAGACTTTGGCAATGAGTCCGTGGAAGTCGTAAGAGCGATCGGGTCCTTGGATATTCCTAAAGCGGCGGTGATGGGCAATCATGATGCTTGGTATACTGCCACAGAATGGGGACGAAGAAAGTGTCCTTATGACCGGACTAAGGAAGATTGGGTACAGGAACAGCTAGATTTATTGGGTGAAGCTCATGTCGGCTATGGAAAGTTGGATTTACCGGAGTTTAATTTAACCGTAGTGGGAGGTCGTCCTTTTTCTTGGGGGGGACCAGAATGGAAATTTGCGGAAATTTGCGAGAAACGCTATGGGGTAGGTAACTTAGATGAATCTGCTATTCGTATTTCTCAGGGAGCGAAAAGTTCAGCTTACGAGACAGTAATTTTTCTAGGGCATAATGGACCATCTGGATTAGGCGCTCGTCCGGAAGATCCCTGTGGTAAAGATTGGCACCCGATAGGTGGTGATTATGGCGATCCAGATTTGGCTGAGGCAATTTCCCAAACTCTAACGGCAGGGAAAAAAATTCCCTTGGTAACTTTTGGTCATATGCATCATAGCTTAAGGCATACAAAGAAAAGGCTGCGGAAGCGAATTTTTAAGAGTCCAGAGGGAACAATCTATCTCAATGCCGCCAGTGTACCCAGAATTAAAGAAAAGGGTACAGAAAAACAGCGTACCTTTGCGATCGTGTCTTTAGAAGCAGGGATAGTTTCACAAGTTGCTCAAGTCTGGGTTGGTAATAGTTTGAGGGTTGTATCTGAGGAAATTTTATATCAACAACCCCGCCCCCTAGTGCAAACTGGGTAGATAATGAGTTATAGTATGTTATTGTTCAGCAATAAACGCTGATAGCTGATGGTGTAAATACCAAAAGCTTTTTTGGAGAGGTGGCAGAGTGGTCGAATGCGCTCGACTTGAAATCGAGTGATGTGAAAGCATCCGTGGGTTCGAATCCCACCCTCTCCGTTGAGAGATGATTCAATAAAAATTGAGCGATGGTCCCCAAGGAAGCTCCCTAAAGGGTGATCGTGTTTGGCAGTATAGAGCTACTCCAGGGGAAGTGTATGATAATGATGGATATTGTAATTTGGATAATATATCCATATCAAAGTAATAAGCGAGCAGGATGCTCCTACTACACATAATAATTTTCCAGAAATTTACAAGATATTCCTCTGAATGCAGCGAAAAGAGTTAGCAAAAAACATAGCTCAGAAAGTGCCACTAAATGTTAAATCTATAATCGTTGAGCCATGAGCAATTGATGTGAAAGCACAAGTATTTAGAGGCGTTAAGCAACTTTCCTACGAAGAACTCCCCGTACCCACTTTAGGATCAGATGAGGTGTTGGTACAGGTACGAGTTGTCGGTTTATGTCAATCTGATATTAAAAAGATTCTTTATCCCCTTTATGAACCCCCTCGCATTTTTGGACATGAAACTGCGGGGGTTATTACTGCGGTAGGTACGGGGGTGAAAAAATGGCAAGTAGGACAACGGGTAGCAGTAATGCACCACATCCCCTGTATGCGTTGTGGCTACTGCATGAATGATAATTTTTCTATGTGCGATACCTATAAAAATATCGTTACTACCGCAGGGTTTGCACCTAGTGGCGGTGGTTTCGCCGAATATGTCAAGGTTCCAGGACACATAGTAGAAAATGGCGGCTTAATTCCCATGCCCGATGATATTTCCTTTGAAGAGGCGAGTTTTGTCGAACCCACAAACTGCTGTCTTAAAGCGGTGAAAAAAGCTGGAATTGCTCCTGGACAAACGGTATTAGTTACTGGTGCGGGACCAATTGGGTTGATGTTCGTGATGCTAGTGAAATATTTTGGCGGTAGAGCGTTCGCAACGGATTTACTTCCTTCTAGAATTGATAAGGCTATGGAAGTGGGTGCAGAGGGTGCATTTGATGCCAGGGATGCTAATTTACCAGCTAAAATTCAGGCATTAACCGATGGTATGGGTGTGGATGTCACCTTGTTGGCTGTTCCCAGTGATAAAGCTTTCTTCCAGGCTTTAGATTGTACTCGTAAGGGAGGAAAAATTCTCTTCTTTGCAGAGTTTCCGGACAAAGTGGAAATACCCATGAACCCGAATATTCTATACCGTAGAGAAATTGACTTGATGGGTAGTTATAGCTCATCCTTCCGCTTGCAGAATATAGCTGCTGACATCGTCTTTAATCGTCGTATTGATGTCAAAGCCCTAATTAGCGATCGCTATCCCTTGCAAGACTTATCGAAGGCAGTAGAGCAAGCGACCGCACCGACGGAAGATACTTATAAGATTTTAATTTATCCCAATAAAGAGTAGGAGTTGAGGGAGCAGAGGGACCAGGGGAGATAGAATAACTGTCAACCGTCAACTCTCATTACTCCATGTTCTTCATTATTCTCCTCACTTTTTATTTTGCTTTGAATTTGGGAGCAAATGATGTGGCTAATGCCATGGGTACTTCCGTTGGTTCTAAAGCCATTACTCTCAAACAAGCATTAATTATTGCTGGGGTATTAGAATTTACCGGGGCAATATTGTTTGGGCATCAGGTTTCCCAAACCCTCAGTACCCAAATTACTAACCCCAGTTTATTTACACCCCAAATTTTTGTCATGGGGATGATATCGGTGTTATTAGCTGGTGGAGTGTGGTTACAAATCGCCACATATTTGGGTTTACCTGTGTCCTCTTCCCATGCCATTGTAGGAGCGATCGCTGGGTTTAGTTGGGTGGCTTTGGGTGTGAATGCTGTTAATTGGTTATCAATTGAGCGTATTACCATAGCTTGGATTGTTACCCCCGTAATTAGTGCTGCGAACGCGGTTTTGTTTTACAGTCAAATCAAATACTGGATCATCAATCAATCTAGTCAAATTACGCAGCTTAATGAGTGGATTCCCTGGTTAAGTGTTGCTGTAGTAGGAATCTTTGCAACACTTGTTTTACCACCACTTACCCACAATGTAACTAATTTACTCGGGGAACAATTGGGGGTAAATATTCCTGAACGTGATATTTCCATATTTGTGGGAGCCATCGCTACCTTTGGACTCACTATATACAGTTGGAAAATGATTGAGCAGGGGAGTGCAGGAGCAGGGGTGTTGAGGGAGAAATTATTTTCGCGTTTTCAATTGCTGAGTGCTTGTTTTGTAGCTTTTGCCCACGGTTCCAATGATGTTGGTAATGCTATTGCTCCCCTAGCTGCGATCGCTTATGTAAATCAAGCACATACAGTTCCCATGGCTGAAATAGTCATCCCCACATGGATTTTAGTGATTGGTGGTGTTGGTATAGTCATGGGTTTAGCTATTTGGGGAAAGACAGTAATTAGCACTGTTGGCGATCGCATTATTAACCTCCAACCCAGTAGTGCTTTTTGTGCAGAATTTGCCACCGCTACCACTATTGTGCTGGCTTCTCGCCTCGGTTTGCCAGTGTCAACTTCCCACACCCTTGTGGGTGCAGTAGTTGGGATTGGATTGTTGCAAAACCCAAAATCCATACAGATAAGTACCCTAAAAGGAATTGCGATCGCATGGTTAATAACAGTTCCCGTAAGTGCTAGTTTGAGTGCTATTATCTTCAAATTTATGGAATTTTTCTGAGGAGGAGGGATAGTTCGGGTTATAAGAATATCAGTTATTTAAAATTCTGGGTTAATGATGCAAACTAGTATCAGTTAAAAAAATGGTAGGAATATTTTGGAGTTGAGTTGGGTAAGACAAAAACTAACTATTATTGCCCCTTACTCGATGCGAAATTTCTTTATGTATTATGTTAGAATCACAAACTTCCTAGTGTCATAACTCATATTTACAGATTTGAGTTATATCGAAATAAATATGATGCAACCTTAATATCTTAAATATAAATTTCTAACGTGAAGGCAAACCAGGAAACTTGGAGCCAATATTCTGAATGCTTCCCAAGATTTAGCTACTGCTGTTTTAAGTTTCAACTTATCTCAGTTTATGAAAATCTATCAGCGAGGAATACTTAATCCTAGAAAACTGGTGAGTGTCAAAAAAAAAATAGTTGAGAATATAAGCGCCGATCGAGCCTAGAGGAAGGTAGTCGATCATCAACAGGTCAGAGGTTAGACATTCATGGGGCGATTTGAGCAGCGACCAGAAAATTTACGTAAAACTGGCGGTCCTTCGGGAGACGCAGATACTACCTTGCGCGTTGTCAAGGAAGAATTACAAGTTATTCAACGAACTTTATTAAAATCTTTACAAGAGGATGTTAGACGACTACAGATACAAAAAGACCGCTTAGTTGATGATATCCAACAGTTGCAAATAGAAAAAGATGATTTGCAACGAGGTAGGCAAATTAATGAGCAACAAGCCCTGGTGCGTCAGCTAGGACAAGTCTTGGCAAATCATATATCTTCTCAATTACATAGTTCCCTGGAGAAATTAGCGCATCAAGGAAACCACACTGACGCCAATGGAGAATTGTCAACCTCTAAAGTCAACGAATTTCCCAAGCATGAAAATGTTGAACAAATTCTTGGCACTTTAGATGACACTCTCACCGTTACTATTCATTCCCTGCAACAAGAACTAAAAAACTATCAAAATAGCCTCTCCCAGCAACTGTCTCGGATGCAAAATCAACAACAGCAGGGAGAACTGATTTTAGTGGAGTTAGTTAACCGTCTCCATAAAGAATTAGAAAAAAACGCCC
>CBZS010000386.1 GCA_000613065.1 Richelia intracellularis
TTCAATGAATTTAAATCAACTATTGATTTTGATTGTCTTTTGTTGAACATTAAATCAATTTTTTGTAGCAGAACTAACCCTAGAAAGGGAATATCATCTAACAAGTATCTTTTCCATAACCTTTGAGGTTCTGATAATAGCCTGTATAACCATTCTAACCCGACCTGACTCATCCATTTTGGGGATCTCTTAATCTTCCCTGATTCGAAATCAATGGTTGCACCCAATCCCATAAAAATTTGAATCGATGGCAGTTGGTCTTTATAGCGATAAATCCATTTTTCCTGTTTAGGTGCACCCACACCTACAACTAATACGTTAGCACCTGAGTTTTCAATGATATCTATGATTTTTTGACATTCTTTATCATCTTTTTCAAACCCAAAAGGGGGAGCATATGAGCTCACAATAATGTTTCTGCTGATTGTTTTATTAATAATGTTTTGAGCTCGGTAGGCAACACCTGGTGCAGAGCCTAAAAGAAAAATTTTAATTTCATTATTGTCACGATGAAATTTACAAAAAGCTGGGAAGAAATCCGAACCAGCTATTTTCTCCTGAATTGGTGTCCCCAGAAATCTTGATGCATATATTAGTATCTGACTATCACAGATATTATAATCACTAATACTGTATGCCTGCAAAAAAGCATCATCTTTTTGTAACTTCATGATATGGTCTACATTAGGAGTAAAAACAATACCCTTATGCAATCTCTTTAATAATTCTACTTGTGATATATTATCTATCTCTGTATTGATGATTTTTACTCTTTTATTCATAAAAATACATACTAATTAGAAAATGGGTAATTCTAATACACTTACTCAGCTTTCATATAAAAATATTGATATTGAATCATATAGATATGAATATACTCGTACATTAGGAAAATAAAATTTACCTAACCTACATATTGTTTACTGTAACGAGTGAATAAGTTATAGTCATTCGAATTAAGTAAGTTTATTAAAAGAAGTAATGATGTTTAGTTTTTGGTCAAAACATCATTACTTATCTAAATTAGAACCTAATAACAAACTTTCAATTACACATCATGAAAATTAAAAGCAATTCACCAGCGACATCAATACAAGTTTGATTTAAAATCTTAAACCTGATATGGGCAATTGCCTACATGAATTTTAAGTCAACAAAGATTGTTCAATAAGTGAATTTGCTTGGTTGCTTAATTATTAAAATATCATAATAGAAAAATAGTTATAGTAATAACACTGATTTTTTACGGAAAAAATACATTTCACTATACAAAAGGACATAAACTCTTCATTTTCTTGCTATGCCCTGATATTTTTGGCATATCAAGTTTAGGGGAGGTGTTATGATGCTGAAAACTCAACGTTTGCGACTAATAAACTGGCAGGAATCCGATCTTGAGTCCTTTGCTCGGATGAATGCTGATAGTGAGGTGATGAAATACTTCCCAGGAACCCTATCTCGACAATAATCGAGCGCAATGGTTGGGCGGATTCAAAACCATCATCAAACCTAAGGATTTGGTTTATGGGCAGTTGAAGAGCTTTATACGAAAGATTTTATAGGGTTTATTGGATTGAATATACCCAAATTTCAGGCCCACTTTACTCCAACTTTTGAGGTAGCTTGGCGGCTAGCAAAAGAATTCTGGGGAAAAGGTTATGCTACTGAAGGGGCAAAGAAAGGGATCGCTTATGGATTTCAGGAAGTTGGTCTGAGGGAGATTGTCTCGTTTACTGCGAAGGTAAACTTACGCTCCATAGCTGTGATGGAAAGGCTTGGTATCAATCACGCAAAGGGTGACGATTTTGAGCATCCCTTCTTACCTGCCAATTATCCTTTACACAGACACGTCTTATACCGTCTTAACAGTTTGGAGTAATGTTACTTTAACCATAACTTTGCCACGACTTTAACCATAACTTTGCCACGACTTTAACCATAACTTTGCCACGACTTTAACCATAACTTTGCCACGACTGGAACCATAACTTTGCCGTCAGTGACACTATAACCCTCATTCTTACGTCAGCTAATTTTTGGATAAATTGGCATTTTGGAATCAGAACTTTGCCAGTAGTCCAAAATGGAATAATAAGCTTGCCGTGAGTCCAATTAAATATAGAAAGCAGGAAATAGCTGGATTGTTTCAGAATGGAGCAAAAGGTATTTATGCTGGTATGAGAGAAAAATTTCCATCTATGGCAGCCCTACGAATTCAAAATGAGGAATACCTAGACCTAACCTTTAAACTAAGAGGCGCACCGATTCCCCTTGATAATGGTTATGTTATCTATAGTGCTTTGTCCAGGATTTGTCCTAGCCTGCATGAACTAAAGTCTATTGGAATTCATGCGAGCGCTGGAATCCCAACTGGGAACAATTCCCTGGAACTAACTGCTCAATCTCGCCTAAAGATTCGGATTTTTCATCAACAAATTCCCCTATTATATCCGTATTTAGCAGGTCAAGCTTTTCACATAGGTCGCAATTCTTATCAACTAGATATTCCCGACTACAGACAGTTTATTTCTGCGGGAAGTGTCTATTCCCGATTCGTTGTTATTAAAGGGTTTCGATATTATACTGGCTTTCTTGAAGCTGTGCAACGACAACTGGATAATTTAGAAATACAAGGAAAAGTTGAACTTCTCACTCGACAAGATGGAGCACCTCAAAAAAAATAATTAACCATCAATAAGGAAGGGAAACAGTTTAACATTAGAGGATTTGGCGTAAAAATCAGCTAACTCAACCCAGAAGATTCCTTAACCTTGCATGAACAGGGAATTCGCGGGAAACGAAAGATGATGTGTGAGATTATCCTACTAATCTATTTTTGTTAATCCAAATATGGATTGTTGCAAGAGACAAAAAAGCATCAAAACAAGCTGAAATTCTTTCCCATCTGACAACAAACAAGACGACGATATTTTTTTTGAAACCATGGGAAACAACGTTCTTGTTGAAAACGTGGGACGGAAATTTTAATGGGTCTGCCCTTGTTCTTCTTTGTCTTCCAAACCCCCTTGGGCCATTGGGGCCTAATACCACGTCTACCTAAAGCAGCGCCCTTATCCTTAGAATCGTAGCCTTTGTCAGCAGCAAGCACTTTCAGGGGTTTACCGGGTCTACCGCGTTTGTTGGTCTTAACCTTTACACTGTCTAGAAGTGGTATCACCTGATGTCTTTCACTACCATTGGCAGGGCAGGTGTGATGCGATTGGATAAAGGCATTCCTGAGCCTTCAGTAAGAGTGTGTATTAAAATACCCTTTCCTTCTCCACCGTAAGCAACACCATCACCACCGCCCTTTCTAGGGGTAAAAAGACCGGTCCACCGCGCCATAATAACTCCAGTTGATTAACCCTTTCTCTTGTCCAATCCCCAATATTCGTGCTTGTAAAGCCTCTAAAGTCCCGTCCAACTGCCAACGTTTGAGCCATCGATGTGCAGAGCTCTTTGATGCCCATATTTCTCCTTTTGGAACGTCACACCAACGACACCCTGTTATCAATATATACAGTAAGGTATTGAGTACATAACGAAATGAAGAATGTGGGATTCCTCCTTCGCATTTCTCTGGCGGTTTCGGAAAAATTCCCTCAAAAAAAGACCACTCCAAATTAGTCAGTCCTT
>CBZS010000387.1 GCA_000613065.1 Richelia intracellularis
GGTTGCTGTATAAAGTCCTGACCTAAACGACCCTGCATAGAAGCACTACCACCACCAGAGATAAATTCCCGAGATAAGTTAACGTAAACACGTATTATTCTCCTGTCTAACGCTTAACAGCTTAGTGTTCGAGGGAATAGTAGTGGAGCCTGTACTTTTGGT
>CBZS010000388.1 GCA_000613065.1 Richelia intracellularis
TCGGAAGAAGAGAAGGAGTCTCTCTCTTTCTGTGGTTTACTTCCCAGTGGAGAAGCTGCATTGACAGCTTGGGAGCTCCTCTGGAATCAAGGATATAGAACTTTTAAATGGAAAATTGGAGTGAATGCGATCGTGGATGAGTTAACAATTTTTCATAAATTGAGACAAAACTTGCCTGTGTCTGCGAAATTGCGGTTAGATGCCAATGGGGGACTGAGTGAGGAACAAGCAAAATTATGGTTAGAAAATTGCGATGCTAATCACATTAATGAACATCCTGGATCATCGGCAACTATTGAATTTATTGAACAGCCTTTAGGGGTAGATAGGTTGCAATTAATGTTGAAATTGAGTCGTCATTATCAAACTGCGATCGCTTTGGATGAATCTGTGGCAACTTTAAAACAGCTAAGAGACTGTTACAAAAAAGGTTGGCGGGGTATTTTTGTGATAAAACCAGGAATAGCTGGTTTCACTTCTACTTTGCGTCAGTTTTGTCAAAAAAATCCAATTGATGTTGTATTTTCATCCGTGATAGAAACAGCAATTGGTAGACAAGCTGCACTTCAACTTGCACGGGAATTAACAATTAAATCCAGAGCAGTTGGTTTTGGTATAAGCCATTGGTTTATTGAAGATGAGAAAACTTGGCTAAAACAACTATGGCAAAACTTTTAGCACATCTAGAATCTGTCAACCGTAAAAATTGGTTGATTGGTATTGATAGAAAGCAATTAGAGCAATTAAGCAGAGAATTTTATTTAGAATTAACCCATTATTTAAACCGGTCAAACCCACCACTCATTTTGTTAGCTGAACCTGAACCAATTAGATTCTTAGCTGGTTTTATTGCTGCTTCTACAGTTCAGTTCCCAATATTTATTTGTAATCCTTATTGGCAACAAGAAGAATGGCAACAAGTGTTTGCACTAGTACAACCAGATATTATTTGGGCATCTGATAACATAAAAGATTGGGGATATAATAAAATAAACTTAAATAACCAAATTACCAAAAATAGAATTACCAAAAATAGAATTATGATTCCCACTGGTGGTTCTTCTGGCAAAATTAAATTTGCCATCCACACATGGGAAACACTCATGGCATCGGTAGGGGGATTTACAGAATACTTTAATTTACATATAGTTAATTCTTTTTGCGTTTTACCTTTTTACCATGTGAGTGGTTTAATGCAGTTTATGCGTTCTTTAATGACAGGTGGAAAATTTGCGTTCAGTCCATTTAAAGAATTCTCATCTGGTCATATATATGATTTAGATATTACTGATTTTTGTTTATCTCTAGTTCCCACGCAGTTACAAATACTGTTACAAAAATCAAAATTACGAAATTTTTTATCGCGATTTAAAATAATTTTTTTAGGTGGTGCACCTGCTTGGGATGAATTACTAGAAATATCAAGATATCATGAAATTAGACTAGCACCTACCTATGGAATGACCGAAACAGCCTCACAAATTGCTACTCTCAAACCAGACGATTTTCTTCAGGGTAAGATAAATGTAGGAAAAATTCTTCCCCATGCCAAAGTAATGGTTTGCGATAACCTTGGCAATAAATTAGGAACTAATACAATTGGCAATATTAATATTCAATCTCAATCTTTATGTCTTGGCTATTATCCTCATAATTCTTTATTCAAAGTAGATGATTTAGGTTTTTTTGACAAACAAGGATATCTGCATATTGTCGGTAGGAATAGCGAAAAAATTATTACAGGAGGAGAAAATGTCTATCCCAAAGAGATAGAATCTCTAATTATTTCTACTGGTTTAGTAGTAGATATTTGTGTCATCGGTATCCCAGATAAATATTGGGGACAGGCAGTTACAGCAATTTATACACCAAGAGAAAATATACAAAATCACGCACAAATAATGGCAGTTATTACAGAGAAAGTTAGTAATTACAAGATCCCTAAATATTGGGTCGCTGTTGATAAAATGCCTCGAAATGAAAAGGGTAAAATTAATCGTCAAAGAGTAGAGAAGATAGCTATTGATGCTATTTTTTAATTTAAAGAGTAAAGTAACCTATCCGCCTTAATAAGAATTGTAATGAAAGAAGTTCAAGACAAGTCTTTCAATCTAATTGTTTTCTTTCATTATGGCTTTTATGCATATAACTTTATAGCGATATATACACGGTAACTGTAATAAGCTTTATATTTTTCATACAGCTCAATTTCTCAGCGTTCTGCTTCCACGATTGCGCGAGCTTCTTCACTATTTTCGTTTCGATTGAGAAAAGACTGAAACCTATCTTTCATGGGAAGATAGTACTTATTCAACCAACAATGCTCTGGTAAAACAAAATAACCTATCGGGGAATAGCCATTTTTTTCCAGTACTTTTATCTTGAAAGAAGGCATATCGATTTCCGGATATTAGCTCTCCCAGTATTTCTGGGTCTCCGCAGAAGGGGTGTTTGTAATCCAGGTAATCTCAGAAACCACTAGTAATCCGCCGGGTTTCAAGAAACAATTCCAGTCCACTACGCCTTTCGCAAAGCCGATATTGTATATTGCCCGCTCAGACCAAATAATATCAACCTCCTCATCTCCAAAAGATAGGCTATCCATTGGACAGCAAAGAGTTGTGATTTTGTTAGAAAGCCCCTCAATTTCACCTTTCTTTCCCAGTACATCAAGAAAGTCTTGTAGGAAATACACCCTGGTGATGTGATCATTTAATAGGCGAGCCAGCATGAGTCTGGAAGCCCCTGTGCCATAGCCTATATCCGCAATCTTTAACCCACATTCCGCAGGTTAGTTAGGAAAGAAGATAATATTTACCACAGGGAGCACCAAAAAACTGTAGAATCCAGCACCGCTGTTTACTGAGGTTGGAAATCTGTTTCAAAGAAGCGAAGGTTAATAAATGAATTGACATGAAACATTGAAACACTCAAGGTAAAGTAGGAGTGGCAGTTGCTTTACCTAACTGATTTTGAATTGTTTGAGAGCTTCGTTTTAGAGATTGACGTAATGCCCTCTGACCTCGGCTGTAAAGTAGCAAACACAAACCCATAACCATTGCGAAAGCCGCCACTCTTTTCCTTGAATTTAGAAACACAGTGGCAGTAAAAAACAATGGGTCTTTGAGAAACGGAAAACCACGTTCTGTAGATTGTTGTGCCTTATATTCTGCTAAAACATCTTCGTTGCTAAGTTTGTCGGGATCAAGAAGATTGGTGGCAAGAATAAACCTGCCAGCCTGTTCTGTGGCAATGGTAATTGCAGTTTCTTTGAGTAAAATTTCGGCTTTAATATGGGAGATTAGGGTAGGTTGAGAATCCTTGTGAGGTCTACCACGTCCCCGGTGTAGCCCATCTTCAATAACTTCAATATTTGCATGCAAGTTGATGAAATGGCAACTGACTCTCAAGTAATTTGGCTGGGTTGAATGCATCTTCGGCACATGCAAATTCCTCTTGACACAATTTTCGTAGTTTGGATTGTGCCTGGGTATATTTTTTGGTTAGACGTTTGTTTTCCCAGTTGTTTTAAGTCAGATTATTTACGGGCTTCACTTTCTATTACTAGCCACCGTTGTCGCACACCACCAGAATCATTACAACAGGGGGCAATACTATATCCTGGGATTTTACTTGGTACAAATGCATCAATACTGTTTTTTTCTAATAGTTATTTTGCGGCAGTTAGGTTGCAGGAACTCGAGATACCCATCTTAATCAGACTATCATCTCCAAATTTTCTTCAGTATAAAGGGCTGCATCCGCAAGAAAAAACTATCAATTTGCCTTGCCATTGTTTGTGGAAATCTGCCATAAGTTTTCCACAAATAATAGCAGAATCAACTTCATTACCATCTGCAACTCTTAAAGATAAAAGAATATCTCCATCACGACTCCACATCAAGTCAAGGATAAATTGTTTCCAATTTGGTCGGTGGTCTCTAGAATAACCATATGTAATTGTAATTAATCCTGATTGTGCTGATGCTTCATCATTAGTATCAGTTCCATAATCCCCATGTACATGAAATGAACTTGAATCCAAGTGGAAGCTGTCCATTTTCACTCCAAATCCATCTGCTGCTGATAGTGCGACTCGGATAAAAATTTCCGTTAATCCTGCATCATATAGTTTGTCTAAGACTCTATCCAAGGGTTCATCGTTCAAATGTTCTGGTTGTATTCCCTCTCACAAGAAATGTTCCGTTGCAATTCCTTCAAAAAACTTCTCAAATAAATATAGTGGTGCACTGATAAAGCCTAAGGCATTGAGAATCATTGCTTTGACCACTTGGCCTGTGCTGATTATTTATTGATGAAATGAGTTTGGTTGATTTGTTCAACCAAACTCATTTCATCAATAATCCCTGCCACTATGCCTAAGTGATTGATATCTTGTATTTTGATTTGTGATTCAGAAAAACTCATACTTCAAAAATACAACATTTTGCGATTGCACCTGCGGAATGTGGGTTTTTAGGTGATTTATAAGAAAGAATTTATCAATGAAAGTAAGATGTAATGTTGATGAGTACAAAAATAGGGGCAAGTCTTTTGGAGTATGCTAGACCCAGCAGAGGCACCCAAATCATTAACAAGATAACAAATAGAAGACTTGCGGTTGCCAGCATCGAAAATGAATGGAGTAGAACATCGGGGCTTTTAAGCTCAGATCACGTTGAAATATTGCCAAGTTAGAGCAACGTTACCAGAAACAGTATTCGGTTGGGGTAGAGAAAATATAGAGTTAGGGTTACCGGAAAAAAGAACAGGGATAATCTGTGTGGCATTACAATCAGCCTTTACCACAGCAAAGCGTTGCCAGGAGAAACAACCTCTTCTGTTGTGACATTATCCCTGGGACAAATTGCACAATCTGATTCTCTACAAGACTCAACATTTAAAACCTCCTTAGCCTATATCCGGTTAACAGCAACATGTGCACTAGAAAAACTCAAAGAACAGGGATTTAGCCAGGAGCAATTGCCTTGCCCCAGTAAAATGGCACAACTATTGAATCGAATGGGCTATGGTCTTCGTAAAGTAGTAAAAGCCAAACCTCAAAAAAAATTGCACAAACGGATAATATCTTCAACAACATCAAAGAATTTGAGCCGCAATCAACAAACAAGCCTCAAAGTCAAAGGACTAAGCATGGATTGGAAAGCTACCGTTAATATCGGGGGTTATTCTCGTGGTGGAAAAACCAGAGGAGACAATCAAGCTGAGGATCATGATATGGGATGCACAGAAAAATATACTCCCTGTGGGATTCTTGATGAAGATAGTGGGCAATTATTCTATATTAACTTTGGTAGTTGTTCTTATAAAACCAGGGATTTTATTGTTGATACTCTAATTCAATGGTGGAAGACAATGACACCAGAACAAAAGCAGGATACCGAACTGATACAAATTAAAGTTGATAATGGTCCGGAAAGTAGTGGAGTAAGAACTCAATTAAAAAAAAGGATGGTTGAGTTTGTTGATCTGCTAAATATACCAATTCAATTGCTTTAGTATTCTCCTTACCATAGTAAATACAATCCCATAGAGGGTTGTTGAGGTATTCTTGACCAGCATTGGAATGGGGCGGGCGAAGCTTGTTGATGTTGAAGTCATGCTTTCCTGGGCTTCGAGTATGACTTGGAAAGGCTTATATCCTATCTTGAGTTTAAGTAAAACTGTTTACCAAAAAGGGATTTCTCTAACAAAGAAAGCTATGAAACAAGTCGAGTTTAGATTACAGCGAAATCCACTGTTGCCCAAATGGGATATCTTGATTCAACCGCTTTTGTTGGGAATTTATTTTTCAAAAATTACCTAAGGTGTATGGGTATCTATAAAAGCCAGATTGAGAGCTTTTTCTGTCTCTTCATCTCCACTTGCTCCCTGCCGCATTACACCTTTATAAAGGTCTATCAATAATTGGAATTATTCCACTTCTCTATCCTTACGTTTTAGCGTTCGCTAAAACATATATGTTTAACCTTGCCCATCACCCGCCTAGATCGCTTTCTAAACTGCGAACGGTTGCTTCAATAAATATATGGGCATGGTGCGTTCCCAGGAATAATGTATCGGTCGCTTCTACCTTTTCTGTCACTCTCGGGAATAAGCAAATAGTTCAGGAGCTAAATGACCCAGAAACATAACAGGATTTGAATTGATTCATAGCAGCAATTAAATGATTGAATCCCAGTAAAAACTGAGAATTAGGGAAAATATCAATCCAGGCATAAATCAATCAAAATAGTAAGAGTTGTTGGACGATTAGACGCAGATTATTTAAAATATTCTTCCATCCACATTCATGATTCCATTGTTTATGATTAGAAAAATCAATATGACTATTTATTTGCCGCTCAGTCTTAACTTGACAAGATTTATTTAAGGGTAATAATGCCAGGGTAAGCGCATCTCAAATTCTATTGACAAGCGGGTTGAGAGGTATCATCATGTTGGGATAAATAAGCAGTAAGAACAGTCAGCATATAATTATTATCCATAGCCGCTCGATTAGATTTTTGGCGATTACTACGTTTCAAAGATTGCTCTAGGTTTCAAGCATTAAGAGCTATTCGCCGCAGAAGTGCTAAGTTTTCTGGAGCATGACCAGTACGGGCACCACAAGCATCTTCAGAAAAAGTGAGATCTAAAGTCCAATGCAACCCATTTCCCACACCCCAATGAAGACGAATCACTTGTCCTAAATTACGAGGGTCACAATTTAAACTAGTTAAATAAAACTGGACTTCACGGGTTGTTTGATTCCAAAGATGTGGTACCCGTACAACCATGACAAAGCATTTAAGACCAACCCAATTGTCTTGGTTATGCAAAGTTTGCAGTTGAGAAATAGGAACACACCAAATTTGACGTTTTTCAGTACGATGATAACCTTTCTCTACCCGTTTATCATAACTATGAATAATACCTTTAAAGCCTTGACATAACTGTTCCTCAAACAAATTTTTCACTTGTCCATAAAGTGTAGGATGATTACCTTTGAACGCTAAAACATAATCTACTTTTGCATTCAATATTTGGGATGCAACGCCAATATCTGTTAATAAATGGACACGGGTTCTTTCTACAGGTGGGTCTTCTATCTCACTACAAACTAATGACATTTTTTCTGTCAATGCAGTAGCATTGGCTATACTCAAATTTTTTGAGCTTTTAATCTTTGGTTTTGAATATTTGAAACCGGTAGGGGCAAGCCTTCTTGTCAGAAATACCATTAGACTAAGCCCTTCAGTTAAGATAGACCCTTTGCGTCCTTAGCATACGACTTAACTTCTTTAATACTTAAATAAATCTCCATTTTTGTGCCCCACGAGTGTTCCAGCAACAGGGGAAGACTCGGTGGCATAGGGGAGTGCCAGGTAGGAGCATCAATACCTTGAGTAAGCCCAATAAACACTCATACCCCCACCTGGCACCACCAAATCTAGCGAAGGGTTCCCCTGTTGTGTCAACTTTTTTTGGGGATCCCCCTCCAGGACCTCCCCAAAGGGCGTTGGCCTTCGCACTTGACAATCAAGACATGCCTCACAATTATGTACAACAATCTGTAATTTTCACAACAAAAATAGATGCACTTACCCTGCTAATAATCGTGGAGAATTCAAACTAATCATCGTGTAAACACAAAAAATAATCTCCCACCACCTCTCAATATGTTGAAAGTTTGTAAACCGATAATCTGTCCAACCTAATTCTTGTTTACACTGACTAAACGCATATTCTACCCAGGTTCTTAATCCATATAAGTTGCCTAAAGTCTTTTTCAAACTTCCTTGAAGATTCGTCATTACGAAGGAGGTAGAATTTTCTGGCATCGTTTCTGGGTCATTAGTTATTTCCCAGTAAGTTATGACTCTTTTTTTACCATAAATTATTTCTCTAATATATCTAGTTTCTGATTTTTGATTACTAAATGTTCTCTCAAATTTACACCACTTATTTTCTCTAACACTTTGCCCTAATGGGAACCAGACTCCGTGATTACTTCTAACTGCAACTCCATTAGGATCGGCAATACCAACTAACTTAGTCAGCAAACCAAACCGCTTACTAACTTTCTCTAGTTCAAAGTTTTTAATGAGAACGGTAAGAATGAGAGTAGAACTCTTCCGGGGAGAAAATAGGCGTTGCTGAATCAAAGGATGAATTAGGGTTTGAAACCATTGAGAAATCGTTGAAAATTTAGTGAAATCATCCCCTGATTCAGCAACGCCAAAAAATACAACTTCATCCATCAAGCGACTACCCCGAAAAATTAATTGGTCTAAATCTGCGACCCACTGAATCGCCGGTTCATTTTCCAAATGGACATTAAAACTAACTTCAATTTTCTACTGTGCTGCGTGATCGCGGAGACCCGGAGAAGCCCATGCTATGGCTTCTGGATAAGCTCTAGCCCAGGTGCCAATGTGAGCGTAGTGAATTTTGTTGGGTGAAATAAGGTGACACAGTGAGCCAAGAGAGTCAATTTAAGCTTTGAATTCTGGAGTCAATTCTGTTCTTTTGGCGAATGGCACCATAGCTCACTGTTGCTTAACCGCACAATTGTCATAGGTCTTGGACAAGAAAGCTTTACCGCATACATTGACATCTGTACAATTGGACCATCAACAATCCAAATATCTTCACCAACCTGTTTCAGGATGTTGATCGGTTCATATAGCTCGATCTCATTGTGTCTCATAGCTACTCAGAGAGGTAAAGTGTTGCTTCTCTATCTAGGGTATGGGAGTGGGAACGGGCTAACTGTTTATTTATACAAAACTATAGAGTATAAGTAAAATCTTCTACTAACATTCCAGGTACTAAACTACCTCCAAGTTGCCGACTCCCATAGGTATCAACTTCGGGAATAAATTCTTGGAAATTAGTAAAATTAACCAGATTCTCTCCCCAGAAGTGGTAAAGACTTTCATCGAACCGTAGATTTTCAATGGGAGCAACTATTTCCCCATTTTCCACCCAAAAACAAGCATAGCGAGTCATACCTGTGATTCTCCCCGTAGAGTGATCGCTCCAGTTAAGATAGTGTAAATTTGATACATATAATCCTGTCTCCAATTGGGTCATAATATCCTCTGAAGCTAAATTTCCTGGATTGATTTCTGGACTGCGTAAGGTTTCAGAAGCATTAGCACCGTTAGCAGTTTTACTGTATTCTTTGGCAGTACGTGAATTAATTAGTGTATTAACTAATACTCCCTTTTCAATCAATGGTAATTCTGGTGCGGCAATTTCTCCTAAGTGGTTAAAACGAGGTACTAAGCCAAGCTTAAAGTTTTCTTTAACACTGAATTTAGGCGATAAAATTTTCCCTTGATGGTACAGTTTGCCTAACGCACTGTTTCCTTGCTGGATATCTGCTTCACTTGCACCCTTCCAAGAAAGCATCATTAACAGTTCGGATACTGCGGTAGGAGCAAGGTAAGTTTTATGCTGTCCCCGGGGAATTTGTTTGGCAGGAGGGGAGAGTAACTGCAATTGTCTTTTGGCATTGGCAATTTTTTGGCTGTAGCTATCTTGACACCATTGACTACCAGCAAAATTTCCTTTAACTGCCTGTGCTTCAGGAGTAAATACAGAGTAGTCTAAGGTAAAGGAATCACTAGCAAACCAGTGTTTTTGGCCATTGGAGTCGGCATAACCCCTAACTACTGCTCCTCCGGCATAAATACCAGTAAAATCCAAGTCTCCAACCTCTAAAAGTACCTGAGATACTAGGGATTCTTCCGATAACAATTCCCCTGGGTGTATTTCGTGGCTGTTATTATTTCCTGTAGGCAAGACTAAGTAGGGATCGACTGGTAAGTAAGGAATTTCCTGACGTAATTCTTGTAAAGCTTGAGATCCCTGCTGCCAATCCAACTCCCAATTGCCAATAAAGGGGAAGCGACGGTAACTGCTGCGCTGGTTGGACATTAATTTGAGTTCAACACAACCATCCAAAATACAACCTGTTTGCCTGACTTGGGCATGGTTAAAGCGGGTAAATTGGCTTTGTTCCCAACTGAGTTTGAGGGTGAAGTGTTCGTCTGTTTCTTTCTTTTCTAATAGGGTTTGGGCTAGTTGCTTGAAACTGAGTTCTAAAGCTGAGATTTCCTCTGTATTCATATAGATAGGGGTTGGGTGTGGGGAAGTTTATTTATTTAAGTTTGATATATGGTGCTGAGAACCCCGACTTTTCTCAAAAGTCGGGGTTGTGTTGACCTTTATAATTGCGAAGTAGTTTATTTACCACCCCCAAAAACCTCAACGTTGGTGAATAAGCAAATGGGTGAACCATGTCCTACCCAAATGGCTTGGTTGGGCTCTCCTTTCCCACAGAAAGGAGTACCGTACATCTCCCAGGTTGATGAGTTACCAATTTTACTTAATCCATGCCAAAAGTTTGGCGTAGTAGCCCGGTAATTTGGGTTACGCAAGGTTTTGGTGAGTTTGCCGTTCTCAATTAATGTGCCATATTCGCAACCGAATTGGAATTTGTAACGCCGATCATCAATTGACCAAGAACGGTTGGATTCCATGTAGACTCCATGTTCTACATCAGCAATCATTTCTTCTAAGGATTCTGTTCCCGGTTCTAGGTTTAAATTTGCCATGCGATCGATGGGTGGACGATTCCAGGAGCAAGCACGGGCACAGGCTACTCCGGCGACTTGGGCACGTTTTTGACTTTCCAGGCTTCCCAAACCCCTCATTAGCTTACCTTCTTTAATTAAATATTCCTTGGTCGCTAATGCTCCGGTGTCATCAAAGCTGTAGCTGGCAAATTCTCCCGGTACGGTGGGGTCAAAAGTAACATTCATCAAGGGAGAACCATATTCCAAGGAGCCAAAATCTTCTTTGTTAACAAAGCTCCCCCCGGCATAGTTGCGCTCATCTCCCAAAATGCGATCAATTTCTAGGGGATGTCCCACACTTTCATGGATTTGTAACATCATCTGGTCGGGAGCCAATACCAGGTTAGTTTGGGTATTGGGGCACTCATCGGCAGTAAGTAATTCTACGGCTTGTTTGCCAATTTGCTCTACATGGTTCCACAAATCATCCTGTTTGAAGAGTTCCAAACCCCCTTGATAACAATGGGCTTGCCAGCCATTATTTGTACGCTGCTGGACAATTCCCCCTTCTTGGGCTGTGGCTGCGTAGTGGGTTCCCAGGGACATGATTTTCTGATACACTTCTGAGCCATTACTGCTGACAAACCATGTCTGTTTTTCCTTAATATCAGCATTGGCGGTAGTGTGAACAATTTTGTCAGATACTAGCAGGGTGTGGCAAATACGTACTAGTAAATCGTTGATTTCTCCCGGAGTCATAGCATCTAAAGGTTCCAGGAAAGGCGAAATATATTGACCAATTACCTTGGGGCGCTCACCTTTGGCAGAGAAAGAATGTATCCACCATTTACTTGTTGCGAACGCTTGTTTGTATGCTTTGGTAGCGGCCGCTTGTAAACTGGGTAAGGTGAGGTAATTAGTTGCTGCATAACCCAAACAACCATCTACTAATACCTCCACCATTGCCCCTAGGGAGGTGCTTTTACCGTTATTTTCTGGCGAACCATCCCGGACATAATGATTGGATGTAGTTTCTTTGACAGCTCGAATACCAATCCAGTCAGCAGGAATATCGAAATTAGCGATCGCGTTTGTTAATTCAGACCACATATTGTAGTGAGGGGAGATAGAAAAGTTATATTTTGACCACAAGATCTATCTTAATGTAGCTAAAGGAATAGGCTTATATATTACTAACTTTAAAGATTACGAATCATCAATCTTATAATTGACAGGTATCAAAAATACATACATTCGTAAATAGTTGTTATTTAGGCTGATGGAGAATTGTATTTTTTATGGGGTCTAATTATGAAGCAATGATAAAAGGGCGTTGCTGAATCAGGGGATGATTTCACTAAATTTTCAACGATTTCTCAATGGTTTCAAACCCTAATTCATCCTGCACTTATGCAACGACGATAAAAGATGATCTAATTAAACATAGAAATAGATAGACGATTTTGAAGCTATGTGGTTACTATTTCAAATTAGACCTGGAGTAGAAGTTAAGCAGTATACTTCAGTTTGTACGGGAGAAGATCTATCGATAGAAGAAAATATCCGCATTATGGAGCAAGCAATTCAAGAAAAATTTAAACAATAAAATCGCCAGAAAAACCATCTGAAAGTTACAAATTTAAGGGTTTAGCATTGCTAAACCCTTAAATTTGTCCTAATATTTCTTTTACTTGGCTGCTAACTTCAATACTTCTCCAGTCACCCGGAGACTATCTTCAAATAACACTTCTCTACCCCAACGCTGTACTTGTTGACTCAACAACACTTCAGCCTTTTGCTCAGAAAGGGAACTAACCTGTTGGAATAAACCACTAGATTGCGCCCCACCGTGGGTTTCCATTCGCATACAACCACCAGTTTCTGAACAAATTAGGGTACTACAATTTGCCTGGGGATCACTAGAACTGAGACGTAGGGCAATTAAATCTCCTACAATATCACCCACATCAGCAACAGGTACTCCTGCCAACTCTGCCTCTACCTGTCTTTGTTCATCAGTAACAAAACTAATCTTCCGGATATTGTAATCTCCAAATTCCTGCTTATAGGCAGTTGGGCGCCACTTTAAGCGACTTGCTAACCACCCCAAAAAGAATAACGCCTGGGCTGGATTACCTTTTTCATGATCAATGTTAACTCGATCCACTTCTGGTAATCCTGCTCTTCTTTGTGGAGGGTCAAAAGCTTGTGCTGTCAGCTCTTGCCAAGCTGAAAGGCGACCCCAATTCAAGTCTGCTAAGGGTATGCCAGTTTCTACCAACTCTTGCAATTTGAGCACATCATCTTCCGGGTCGTTAAAGTTACAAGAATCAACAATCACATTATTGCAAACAGATCCTAACCTCTTAAATAAGGGATTATTGGGATCTGGTGTAGCTTTCCACCAGAGGAATTTGGGTAAACCACCGATTAATAATGCTGGTATTATGCCACCAACTCTTTCCAAAGCTGCGGTTGTGCCAGTTAAATTAATGTATTCGCAACAAACTAGGGTATTGGAGGATTGCTTCTGAATAGGACAGTAGGCAGACACTTGAGCCTTTACCCCTTCATCTTCTCCGGCAATGGGAGACAAGGTAATAATCCGGCAAGGATTACGCAGAGCAATTTCATCTGCAATTCTGGGGCTTTTACTATCTACGCTGTAGGAGGTAGCATCGGTATTGGCTATACCATGACGTTTACTAGCTGCTTGCCTCAATACAGTTAATGTTTCTGGTGTTGCAGTTCCTGTTTCTGGTAATTCGTATTGCTTCTGTACCTCTAACAGTGCTGCTTGGGTTTGAGGCCCAAGAATCCCATCAATGGGTCCAGTATAAAAACCTGCCGCAGCTAATAAGTATTGAGTTAATTCTGGTTCATATACTACTAGAGTAAAAGTTGTAGCCCTAGTAGCTGCTGGTAAAGCACCATCATCTCCGGTTATACCATAACTTTGCCAGATTTGATTGAGTTCTGCTTCAATTTCTGTGAGTGAAACATCTTTAGGGGCTTGGAGTGAGAAAATAGTCGGAGCTTGGGAAGTCATAACAAATTGTGGGTTTTGGGTCTTTGATTTGGGATTAAGATGAGAGATTTTGGAGATTGAGACTTTAGGATCCAATATTGAAAGTATTTCTACTATTCAATGGTTGCCATCCCTTCTTATTCCAATCTAAAGTTCATCTTGAAAAGTTTTGCGCCGGGAAACCCGGACACGCTAACTTTTCGCAAAATCTAAAATTCTATAGTCTGCGCCAACGTCTACCATCCCGATTTATTAATAATTCCGCTTCCACAGGTTCCCAGGTTCCAGCCTCATACACCGGAATTAAACTAGGATCGGAAGGCGCGTCCCACACAGAAAGAGCTGGTGTGACAACTTGCCAAGCTGCTTCTACTTCGTCTCCCCTGGTAAACAGTGTTTGATCGCCCATCATACAATCAAGAAATAAGCGATCATATGCATCGGATTTGGCTTCAATACCAAAGGAACCGTAACTAAAGTCCATATCTACAGGACGGGTACGGAACTCTGCTCCTGGCATTTTGACATCAAAGCGGAGGGAAATCCCCTCATTGGGCTGAAGCCGCATGGTCAAAATATTGGCATTCATTTGCTGGGAAGCAGATTTAAACATCCGAGAAGGTACATCACGGAAATGGATGGAAATTTCGCTGACTTTTTTCGGCATCCGTTTTCCTGTACGCAGGTAAAAAGGAACGCCTTGCCAACGCCAGTTATCTACAATAAATTTAGTTGCGACATAGGTTGGTGTAGTTGAACCAGGATTAACCCCTGCCTCTTCCCTATAACCAGATACAGGCTTGCCTTTCATCCAACCAGCACTGTATTGACCGCGAATTGCCGATCGCTCTAAGTTATTAACATCGGCTAGCCTGGTAGCTTGCAGTACTTTTACTTTTTCAGTACGGATACTATCCGCATCCATGGAGTTTGGTGCTTCCATCGCTGTCAAGCAGAACAGTTGCATCAAGTGGTTCTGCAACATATCCCGCAACGCACCAGAACTCTCATAATATCCAGCCCGGTCTTCCACACCAACGGTTTCTGCTACGGTAATCTGGACGTGATCCACGTAGCTACGATTCCACAAAGGTTCAAAAATCGCGTTGGCAAACCGGAATACTAATAAGTTTTGTACTGTTTCTTTGCCCAAATAGTGGTCAATCCGATATACTTGCTGTTCTTTACAATACTTTTGTACCACTACGTTGAGGCTTTTAGCAGAAGCCAAATCTCTACCAAAAGGCTTTTCAATTACTAGACGATGTTTGTAGGGGTCGTCCAGCATTCCTGCTGTTCCTAACTGTTTAATTGCTTCTGGGAAGAAGTTGGGGGCAACTGACAAATAAAACATCCGGTTACCCCTGGTTCCCCTTTGTTCGTCTAATTCAGATAACAATTTATTTAGTTTCTGGTAGCTTTCGGGGTTATCAATATTACCAGAACAATAAAATAATCCTTGAACGAAATCTGACCATAATTCCTCTAGTTCCACACCTCCGTGGGCTTCTTCCATGCCTTTACGCATTTGTTCACGGAAGTAATCATGGCTCCAGTCTCGACGTGCAACGCCCACAATGGTGGTTTCTGGGGCGATACGACGCTCACAGCGCAATTTGTATAGGGCTGGAACTAGTTTGCGCCAAGTCAGGTCTCCAGAAGCACCAAAGATAACTATGATCTGGGGTTCGGACATCCCTTGCTGTTGCAGACCTATTCGCAGGGGATTTTCTAGTAAACTGACCATAACAATTTTGGGTTTGATATTTTTTTGATTGTGTACAGGGGAATTGCAACAGTAGATTTTGTTGTTAGTTTTGGTTACTAGTTTAATTTGCCATTAAGCCTACATAAGTAACTTCTAACAATTCCCTAACTATGGCGATAATAGCTTCACCTTATTATGTCAATCTGGTGTTTGTTGGTTCTTTTAATCCTTTTACTGCTAAAGAGTGAAACCCTACTGCTGCATCGGTTACTTTCTCAAGTTTGCCATTAATTTTTGTTTCTATGTCGGCAGTAATACTACTCATAAGACCATAAATTGCAATGGTATTCTGATATTTTTTATAGAGAATTTTCCATAGGAAATAAGAAATATCTTTACTGAATAAAACTTTTGTTAATGTTATTGGCTACGAACTCCCTTGGAATTGCGTTCACTTGACAGCTAATTCTTTGTAATACCCCTCTTTATGAGCTTCTCTGGGGAAATATGACTAGTCTCTTCAATTTTATATTCTGGGGCGTTGCTGAATCAGGGGATGAATTAGCGTTTGAAACCATTGATAAATCGTTGAAAGTTTAGTGAAATCATCCCTTGACTCAGCAACGCCAATTCTAGATTACTTGCAGGTTTTTACAAGTTGTGATGAATTCATCCCAATATCTAAACAACAGGGCTTATATTCCAACTATTCCCCAAGCACAATAGGGAAAAGTCCCATGATTTACCATCAATGGTTTATTCACAGAGACTTTAATCACAAACCTGCTCCCATATACAAGTACAAATTGTTGTGAGGCTACTATTTACCCAATAAATAACGAACTATTAGTCTTCAGTGGCCATTTTGAATGAATGATTCGACCTTAACTACATCTTTGGGACTACCAATAATCAAGGGAGTTCGCTGATGTAATTTTGCAGGTACTACATCCAGAATATCCACATGTCCGGTAGTAGCCCTACCCCCAGCTTGCTCAATAATAAAGGCTAAAGGAGCAGATTCGTATAACAAGCGTAATTTGCCTTCTGGCTTGGGTAAAGTGCCGGGATAAAGAAATACACCACCTTGAACTAATAGTCGATGGATATCACTTACCATTGCACCGCTATATCTAGCGGTATAACCTTCTGTACGATGCACATAACGGATATATTCACGAATGGATTCATCCCATTGCCAAAAGTTTCCTTCATTAACACTATACACAGACCCATGCTCTGGAATGCGGATATTCTCCTCCGTGAGAATAAATTCTCCTAAGCTGGGATCCAGGGTAAAGGAATGAACACCATTGCCTATAGTATAAACCAACATGGTACTTGGGCCATAAAGGATATACCCAGCAGCGATTTGCTTGCGTCCTGCTGCAAGTAAATCTTTGGCTTCGCCATTAAGATCTTCTGTTTCCTGTTGGCGGATGGAAAAAATTGATCCCAGACTCAAATTGATATCTGTGTTGGAAGAACCATCAATGGGATCGTATAGCAGTGTATAACGACCTACGGGACAATTCTCGGGAATGTAGTAAGGTTTCCCCATTTCCTCGGAAGCAAGGCGACAAACTAATCCACTTTGCTTAAATACAGCGATAAAAACATCATTGGCATAAACATCCATCTTTTTCACGGATTCTCCTTGGACATTCACTTCCCCCGTAAATCCCAAGGCTCCAGCCATTAAACCCGCATGACTGAGACGGCGGGCAATTAATTTACCAGCCAAGGCAATTCGATTCATCAAAGCACTCAAATCTTGTGCTGAGGAGGAAAAGCTTTGTAATTGTTGCAGTACGTGACGGGATAGGGTTGTACAGTCTCTGTCTAAACTTCGCTCTTGGCTATCTGCCAACGCTAAATCTGGTGCTTGATTCATATAAAAAATCCTCGCTATTCATGGGTTGCATATTCAACTAGTCCCATGAAGTGAATATTAGGTTTCTATTTCTATATTAGAAAGGTAATTTGATGACTTAAATGTGATTTTAGACAAACTACATAAATTGGCAATTGGTATATTTTGTATATAGTATTTTGAGAATAAAAATTTTATGATTAACTTCTTTGCACAAATTATAGGGATAAGATAAAAAAAAATTTATTGTTCAAGTTATCTCAGCATTTATACCACGTATATAGTATGTGTTGAGTCATAGATCCCAGCATATACTTGTAGCCATTTGCTGGTTATTCGTGAATATAAAAAAAACCTTATTTTTTTTTGCTAAACATACAAAAATTAAACAATATATATATATTCTCCGTAAGTTGAGTAAAAAGATACAATTATTTGTAAATTTTATTCACAATCTTCAAGGTGTCGTAATCCAACATTTGACTATTGCGCTCGCACTATTTGCTGAGGTATTAATTTTAACTGTAGTTAGTGCTGTGGGTTTAGGCTCTGATTATGCAATATGTAGAAACGTCGGATTCTTGGCTTTTGCTGGGACTGGCTAATAGTTGATTCTGTATTACGCATAGTCTGACTCGATAGCTTAACCCCCTGAAAATGCGTTGATAATTCTCTTTCCCAATAATATTTTGGATGAGTCTCCAAAATATTATTGGGAAAGAGAATTTTTGGCGTTGCTGAATCAGGGGATGATTTCACTAAATTATCAACGATTTCTCAATGGTTTCAAACACTAATTCATCCCGTACTGATATAACGGCCTTTTTCTGATTTGTAGGTTAAAGTAAATGCTCTGTGTATAAAAATCTTCTGTCACTCTCCGGAATAAGGAAATAGTTCAGGAGCTAAATCATCCAGAAATATAACAGGAGTTGAATTGATTCATAGCAGCAATTAAATGATTGAATGCCAGTAATAATTGTGAATTAGGGAAAATATCAATCCAGGGATAAATCAACCAAAATAGTAAGAGTGGTTGGACGATTAGACGCAGATTATTTAAAACATTCTTCCATCCACATTCATGATAGGGTAAGCGCATCTCAAATTCTATTGACAAGCGGGTTGAGAGGTATCATCATAATGTTGGGATAAAGAAGCACTAAGAATAGTCAGCATATAATTATTATCCATAGCGGCTCGATTAGGTTTTTGGCGATTACTACGTTTCAAAGATTGCTCTAGGTTTAAAGCATTAAGAGCTATTCGCCGCAAACCTGCTAAGTTTTGTGAAGCATGACCAGTACGGACACCACAAGCATCTTCAGAGAAAGTGACATCTAAAGTCCAATGCAACCCATTTTTCACACCCCAATGAAGACGAATCACTTGTCCTAAGTTACGAGGATCACAATTTAAACTAGTTAGATAAAACTTAACTTCACGGGTTGTTTGATTCGAAAGATGTGGTACCCGCACAACCATGACAACGCATTTTAGACCAACCCAATTGTCTTGCTGATGCAAAGTTTGCAGTTGAGAAATAGGAACACACCAAATTTGACATTTTTCAGTACGATGATGCCCTCTCTCGAACTGTTTATCATAACTATGGATAATACCTTTAAAGCCTTGAGATAACTGTTGCTCAAACCAATTTTTCACTTGTCCGTAAAGTCTAGGATGATTACCTTTTAGTGCTAAAATATAATCTGATTTTGCATTCAAGATTTGGGATGCAATTGCTGTTTGCGTACCCATGGCATCAATCGAAATAATACATCTAGCTATGTCTAATAATTCCAATAATGCAGGGATTGCTGTAATTTCATTCGATTTATTGTCTTGTTTTACTTGTCCTAAAACAAGACGATGTTCACTCGACCATGCACTAACTAGATGTAAGGCTGATTTACCCTGTTCTCTATCATAGGAACCTTTGATGGTCTTACCATCAATGGAAATTACCTGTGCTCGTGCGGCTTCAACTATTGATTCGACCCAACGTCGAAAGTATTCCTCAAATACTTTTGGGTTAATGGGTTCAAACACCCGTCGAAAGGTATCTGCACTTGGGATGCCCTCTGGTAAAGCTAAAAACCGCTCCAACCAGTCGTATTTACTCAATCCATAATTTTCCATGTCCTCCCATCCCTTACCTCCTCCAATCACTGATAGTATTCCAAGAATTAAAATATCTGTTAATAAATGGACATGGGTTCTTTCTACAGGTGGGTCTTCTATCTGACTAAAAACTAATGACATTTTTTCTGTCAATGCAGTGGCATTGGCTATACTCAAATTTTTTGAACTTTTAATCTTTGGTTTTGAAGATTTGAAACCCGTAGGCGCAAGCCTTCTTGTCAGAGATACCATTAGACTAAGCCGTTCAGTTCAGATAGACCCTTTGCCTCCTTAGCATACTACTTAACTTCTTTAATACTTAAACTCCATTTTTGTGCCCCAGTGCGTCAAGAGTGTTCCAGCAACTGGGGAAGATTCCCTAGATTCGGTGGCGTAGCCTGGGCTTAGGCACGAGGTGTCCGTCGTTGGCGTTCGCACTTGACAATCAACACATACCCTCACAATTATGTACAACAATCTGTAATTTTCACTACAAAATTAGATGCGCTTACCCTGCTTATACTCTGCACAATATTCATCTATGATGGCAATTGTTGGGTGAGGATCTCTTGCTAAATGTTTCAGTATTTGTAACTCTACATCCATTGCCCCTCTTTACTTTCAGAGTTTTATTCTTTTATTCTTTTATTCATACAAATCGGAAAGTGACAGAAGATATGAAAAAGGCATATTGTAGAATGATTCTTTCCAAGAATACATCTCTTCTGGTGTGATATGTTCACCCAAAGAAGTGCAAAGAGAAGTTAGTGCTGCCCGTTTGCTCGTTTTGAAACTCGAAATTGAATTAAAGCCTTAATTTGGTTCCAGTAGACACAAGATTCCTTCTTGTTGGTACGACGAAGTCATAACGCTACAGAATCCCAAGGTTCAGCAGAAATAACTGTCGCATCCCCAAAATTAGGGTTTGATACAGCCGAATGGATGCGAACAGTTTTCCCCTAAATTTTAGTGGTACGGAACCCATGATTATTCGTTTACGAGTGGTATAGCGTGTCACACCTAAGTCTAACTCACCTCGCAAATTTCTTTGCATTTACCTAGCGAAACCTACTCAGAAGATAATCCAAATCAACCCAAACTAGTTTGTAAATCAGCCTTTGCTTTCTCCAACGCTTTCGGTAACTTACTCGCATCCCTTCCCCCCGCTTGAGCTAAATTTGGTCTTCCACCACCACCACCACCGCAAATCTTGGCAACAGCGCCGATAAACTGACCCGCTTGTAAACCTTTCTTGTTCACTTCTGAGGAGAATGCAGCCACCAAAGTAACCTTCCCTGGTTCGGGTGTGGAACCCAGCACCACAGCCGCACCACTACCTATTTTCTGCTGTAATCTCTCGGCTGCGGTTTGCAAAGAAGCTGGATCCACGTCTTCCATTTGGGCGACTAATATCTGAAACTCACCCACAATTTCCACTGTTGAAATTAAACTATTAGATTTTGCGATCGCTAATTGCGATTTCAAGTTATCTATTTCCTTCTGGCTGTTCCTCAAGTCGTTTTGTAGGGTCGTAATTCTTTCTGGTATTTCCTCTGGTTTGACTTTAAATCTGTCACTTAAATTTTTAACTACCACATCCCGGAGGTTCAGATAGTCAAGGGTTGCAGGACCAGATACCGCTTCTATGCGACGCACTCCGGAAGATACACTACCTTCAGAAATGATTTTAAATACACCAATTTCTGCAGTATTACTGACATGGGTTCCCCCGCACAATTCCATGGAAACGCCGGGAAAATCAATTACTCGCACCACATCTGCGTACTTTTCCCCAAACATTGCGAGCGCACCTTTTTTCTTTGCGTCTTCTAGGGGCATGGTTTCGATTGTAGCGGTGTGTGCTTCCCCAATCCAAGTATTCACCTGTGCTTCTATTTGGGTAATTTGTTCTGGGGTTAGAGCTTGGGGAGCATTAAAGTCAAACCGTAGTCTATCAAAGGATACTAAAGAACCAGCTTGGGAAATGCCATCATCAACGATTTTCTTTAACGCTGCTTGGAGAAGGTGGGTTGCGGTATGATTCGCTTGGGCACGACGACGACAACCGCCATCTATTTGGGCTGTGATTGTATCCCCTACTCTGATTGTTCCCCGTTCTACATGTCCAAAGTGAACAAAGAAGTCAGATTCTTTCTTCACATCTTCAATGGTGACAACAAAGCAATCCCCAGATAGATAACCCTTGTCCCCAATTTGTCCCCCTGATTCGGCGTACAATGGGGTTTGGTTGAGGACTATTTGTACTTTTGTTCCTGCTTCTGCTTCTTCTTCAGCAATACCATCCACTAAAAGTACTTCAACCTGTGCAGATGTGCTTGCTTGAGTGTAACCGAGAAATTCCGTCCCATGGATATATTCTGCTAACTTATCGAGGGAACCCTGTACTGTTAAATCGATGGTTTCGTGGGCAGATTTAGCTCTTTTCATTTGTTTTTGCATTTCTACAGCAAAACCATCCCCATCCACGGCTAACCCCTCCTCCTCGGCAATTTCCTGGGTTAATTCTTGGGGAAAACCATAGGTATCGTAGAGTTTAAATGCTTCTTCCCCAGTAATAACGGTTTTACCTTGCTGCTTTAACTTAGCAATAATCTCTGCTAACATCTTCTCACCTCTTTCCAATGTCTTCAAGAAGCGAGATTCTTCTCGTTGTAATTCGGCTTTAATTGCATCTTCTCGCTG
>CBZS010000389.1 GCA_000613065.1 Richelia intracellularis
GCGAGTAGTTAAGGATTGAGCTTCGTTTTCGACTTTAGTTAAACTTTTTTCTAGTTTTACCCGTAAAGTAGTGATATCTACTACTCCTTCTAAAGGTATTAAAACTTGCACGGTTCCCACAACTCCAGCAATTGCCTTTTCTTGTGCTGGTGATGCTCCCGGCGTAGATTCTGGTTGGTTATCTAGGCTGATTAATTGGGACGCTTTTATTAACCATTTTTGTCTAGGTTCAGCCGATATTAAGTTGCGAATGGTAAACCAGATAGCATAAAGGAAACCAACTATTTCAAAGAAGTTACCAATAACGGGAATACTCTCCAAAGCGTTGGATACTGCAAAGGCGATTTTCACCAGAAATAGGGCAAAGAAAATAGCCAATACTTTTCGCCACTTTCCTGGTTTCGGGGTAGATTTTGGTGCAGATGGGATCCCTAAGTTCTCAACTTTTGCTAAATCTTTAATATAAGATTGTCCGCTTGTGAGAATTTCTCTTTCTTGGGGATTATCGCTAAGTAAGTTAGTAGTGATTTTGAACCCCGGTTTTACATCTGCTTCTGCTCTTAGGTTACGAATGGTACGGATTGTCCCAATTAATAAGTCAAACTGTGCTTCTAATTCTGGATTAATTAACTGGGTATCGACTTCAGGGTAGGTCTGACAGGACAAACTGAGTTTAGAGTCTTCCCCTTGTTGGGTGAGGGTATGCCAAATTTCCTCGGTAATATGGGGCATAAATGGGCTTAATAGTTTTAAAATCCCTTCTAATACATAAGCTAGGGTTTGTTGTGCTGCTTTGCGAGATGCTGCGTCATCTTTGTTTTGTAACCGGGATTTGGCTAATTCAATGTACCAATCGCAAAAATCTCCCCAAATAAACTCATACAGTGCTTTAGCTGTTTCCCCTAAGCCATATTTCTCCATGTAAATATGGCTTTGTTGTACAACTTGATGGAACCGGGAGAGAATCCATTTATCGCTTAACTCTCTAGCTTGGGGCAGACCCAATTGTTGCGGTGTTTGTCCATCCAAATTCATCATCACAAACCGCGCTGCATTCCATAACTTATTAGCAAAGTTACGGGAAGCCTCTACAGAAGAAGATTCATTCTTCTTGCGATCGTATTCTAACCGGATATTTTGACCAGCACCCGCTACTTCTTTAATCAAGGTATACCGCAGAGCATCTGTGCCATATTTATCTATTAAGATCAAGGGATCGATACCATTATTTGCTGTCTTGGACATTTTCTTACCCTTTTCATCCAATACCAAGCCATGGATATAAACATCTTCAAAGGGCATTTTGTCAGTAAAATGACCAGCCATCATAGTCATTCTTGCCACCCAGAAAAAGATGATGTCAAAACCCGTTACCAAGGTACTAGTGGGGTAATATGTCTTTAAATCAGGAGTTTCTTCTGGCCATCCCAAGGTAGAAAAGGGCCATAATCCAGAGGAAAACCAAGTATCTAAAACATCGGGTTCTCTCTCAATCTGCACTTCTTCCCCGAATTGCTCTAATAATTTCTGCCGTGCTTCCTCATCACTGCGGGCAACTACAAAAGGAGTATTGTCAGCAATTTGTCCCCCCGTTTCACTCACAGCATACCAAGCTGGAATTTGATGTCCCCACCACAACTGACGAGAAATACACCAATCTTTCAACTTCACTAACCAATCTCGATAAACCTTATTCCACCTTTCTGGCACAAATTGAGGAGAGTTTTGCTCATCCAGGAATTCTAGAGATTTATCCGCCATGGGACGAATCTTGACAAACCACTGGGTAGAAAGTAGAGGCTCTACAGGAACTTTACCGCGATCACTATAGGGAACGCTATGTTTATAATCCTCTACCTTTATCAATACGCCATCGGCTTCTAAGCGGTCAACTACATTCTTTCTGGCAACAAACCGATCCTGTCCTTGAAACTCACCGGCATTTTCATTCAAGCTGCCATCTTTATTCATAATATTAATGAATGGCAGATTGTGACGCCGACCCATTTCAAAATCATTGGGGTCGTGAGCAGGAGTTACCTTAACGCATCCAGTACCAAACTCGGGTTCTACCAACTCATCCCCAATAACAGGGATCTCCCGATTCATTATAGGTAAGATTAAGGTTTTGCCAATTAAATGCTTGTAGCGTTCATCACTAGGATTAACCGCCACACCAGTATCACCTAGCATAGTTTCTGGTCTAGTAGTTGCCACCTCTACATATCCAGAACCATCGGTTAGGGGGTAACGGAAGTGCCACAAATTACCATCAACTTCCCTAGATTCCACCTCAACATCAGATACAGCCGATTGAGATGCACAACACCAATTTATTAAGTATTTACCGCGATATATTAATCCCTCATCATAAAGGCGATTAAAAGCTTCTAAAACCGCCTTGGATAAACCATCATCTAGGGTAAAACGCTCCCTAGTCCAATCGACGGAAACACCCAAACGGCGTAATTGGTTAACAATTGTCCTTCCTGACTCACCTTTCCATCTCTGGGCTCTTTCGAGAAACTTGTCTCGCCCAATTTCATAACGAGTTTTTCCCTCAGCCCCCAATTGTTTTTCCAGAATTGTATGCACCGCAATACTAGCGTGATCAGTTCCTGGTAGGTATAGGGCATTACGTCCGCACATACGGTGATAACGTACCAGAGTATCAATCAGGCTATTGTCAAAAGCATGTCCCATATGCAAACTGCCAGTGACATTAGGAGGTGGGATCACTATACAGTATGATTTTCCCGGATGATTGGGAACGGCTTTGTAAACTTGGTTTTCTTCCCAAAATTTCTGCCACTTAGCCTCGGTGGCAAAGGGTTCATATAGGCTAGGAAGGTTAGTTGTTGCGGTCATTTTCAATTTTAGATTTTGGATTGGGAAGGCAGAAGGTTTGTATTTTTACTGTTGATTTTAATATGTTCTATAATTTGGCAACAGTTTCCTGACTTTTATAAAAAAACTAAGAACCTACAGACCTAAAACTCATCCACACAAAGTATGATGAGCTGCTAGGTCTAAACAGATATTCGCTATAGGAGAATTTTGCCACAGCATTGGCAAGGCTTAAGGAGTGATAACAACTGTCACGTTAGTCTAAAGCAATCTTGTGAGCGACACACAATAATCCTAAAATTTAAAACATAATTGGCAAATGTTACCATTAAAAACGTGAATAATTAAGTGCCACCAATTATGGAAATAACCAAGGTCTGGCAATAGTTTTACCCTTACCCTAATCATGCAAAGTATAAGACATATTTCTTGAAAAGTATAAGACATATTTCTTGAATTTAAAGAAATGTCTAAAATATAAAGGGTCTCTAATAAAAGTCGTTAGTAAGCAAAAATTACATTTGTTGCTGTGAGTGGCAGTGCTATTATGCGGTTATTACAAAAAGTAAAGGGCTATTTTCTATGACCAAAGGACCTGTTGCTCCTGTGATGCTAGTAATTTTAGATGGATGGGGATACTGCGAGGAGACACAAGGAAATGCTATTGCCGCAGCTAAAACGCCGGTAATGGATAGTCTGTGGAATGCTTATCCCCATACACTCATTAGCACCTCTGGCAAAGCTGTAGGATTACCGGAAGGTCAAATGGGCAACTCAGAGGTTGGTCATATGAATATTGGAGCCGGTAGGGTTGTACCCCAAAAACTAGTAATCATCTCCGATGCTGTGGAAGATGGTTCTATCAACGATAATGCCGCACTGGTGGATATTTGCGAAAGGGTTAAGAATCGCCATGGCAAGTTGCATCTTGTTGGACTATGTTCTGATGGGGGAGTACATTCCCATATAAGTCATTTATTTGGGCTGTTGGACTTGGCTAAATCCAAAGGACTTACAGATATTTGTATCCACGCGGTCGCTGATGGTAGGGATACTAAACCCAAAGATGGTGTCAAAGCACTAGGTCTACTTCAAGAGTACATACGGCGCATTGGCGTTGGACGTATATCTACCCTTAGTGGTAGATATTATGCCATGGATCGCGATTGCCGTTGGGAACGGGTTAAAAAAGCCTATGATGTGATGACTCAAGATGGCGATGGTCATGGACTTTCAGCAGTAGAAATATTACAAGCATCTTATGCGGAAGGAATCACAGATGAGTTCGTTCTGCCCGTGCGTCTTGCTTCTGGAGCCGTAGAATCAGGGGATGGGGTGATATTCTTCAACTTCCGTCCCGATCGCGCCAGACGGCTCACAGAGGCTTTTGTCAGCCCACAATTTGATGGTTTTGAAAGAGAGCAAATCCAAGCCCTGGATTTTGTCACCTTGACCCAATACGATACCGAATTAGAGGTTAAGGTAGCTTTTGAGCCACCGAACCTCAGTAATATCCTTGGGGAAGTAATAGCTCAACGAGGTTTAAAACAGTTCCGCACGGCAGAAACAGAAAAATATGCCCACGTTACCTACTTCTTTAATTGTGGTTTAGAGGAACCCTTCCCTGGAGAAGATCGGGAACTGGTAAGTAGTCCCATGCTAGCAACCTATGATAGCGCTCCCATCATGTCTGCAGAGGCAGTCACAGATCTAGCGATAACTGCCGTGAATAAAGGCATTTACTCTATGGTAGTAATCAATTACGCCAACCCTGACATGGTAGGACACACAGGGAAAGTAGAAGCCACAGTAGAAGCCATTGAAATGGTAGATAAATGTGTAGCTCGTCTAGTGAGCGGTGTCAGCAAAGTTGGTGGTACTACAATTATTACTGCCGACCATGGTAATGCTGAGTATATGATAGATGAAAGGGGAAATCCCTGGACTGCTCATACCACCAATCCCGTTCCATTAATCTTAGTGGAAGGAGAAAAAGCGAAAATCCATGGGTATGGTGCAGAAGTTACCTTGAGGAGTGATGGTAAACTTGCCGATATTGCTCCCACAATTCTGGAGATATTACAAATATCCCAACCCCCAGAAATGACTGGAAAATCGCTACTCGATAGTGCTGAATATGAAGTAGAATTACTCCCTACTTCTGCCAGAGTAAGGTTGTAAAATAACTTACGAGGGATGAGTGTCTAAAATGGTTAACACCCAAACTTAAAGCTCAAAACTCACAACCACTCAGTAAAGTTCCAATAAAAAAGAAATTATATATCGCTACCATGACAGTTACTAACGTCGTACAAGGCATTTGGGCATTCTCTGCCATCGGTTTAATTGTTTTAGTCCTATTGCACAGTCCTAAAGGTGACGGAATCGCTGCTATTGGCGGACAAGCACAGCTGTTTAGCAGTACCAAAAGCGCGGAAAATACCTTGAACCGAGTTACTTGGGCACTCACGGTAGTATTTCTTGGCTTAACAGTGGTTTTAAGTGCCGGTTGGCTACCTAAATAATCTAGGAGAAACATAGGGAAATGGGAAAATCTTCATCCATACCCGAAACCCTATTTTCATTCCTATTCATAGCAATCATTAGCGGACTGCTCGTAATTTTCATTAACATGCGGTCCTTTGCTGTGATTAATCACTCCCAGGTTGTTATTTCCCCTTCCTATCGTGAAGGAGTAGGGGAGCAGGAAAGAATCAGGTTTGGAACAGGAGAAGAGGGATTTACATTTAATCAAGAGTTAATTGCTAACTCTTTCCCGACACCGAAAACTCATAAACTACCCCTTTCAATCGCACAGTGGCAAGATAATAGCAACAGTGGTGACTATTTTTCTGAAATACAAAAAATATCCGTTGGTTACTTAATTTGGTCGCAGTTTCCCATCCACATCCACATTGCTACCCCACCATTAACAAATATTACACAGGCACAAGCATGGGTGAATACGGTATCTGAGGCAGTGGCAGAATGGAATAAATACTTACCTCTAGAGATCGTACCCCAAGGGAATCTTGCAGACATTAAAATTATTCGTCAAGCACCACCTCTGAAATTCGATCGCAAACTCAAAATATCCCGTGCTCGTTCTGCCCAAACTAGCTATCATTTATATACCCAAAATAATATCCTCTATCAGCGCTCACAAATCCTGATTAGTCCCAGTCAAACAGGTAAATATCTCCTCGCCGCAGCCCGTCACGAACTCGGTCATGCATTGGGTATTTGGGGTCATAGTCCGCAATCAAGTGATGCTCTATACTTTTCCCAAGTCCGTAACCCACCACCTATCTCTCCCAGGGATGTAAATACCCTCAAGCTAATTTATCAACAACCCACCAGTTTAGGGTGGTCTGTGAACAATAACAATGAATTCATCAGATAGGATTTCTAGGGCATAAATAAATTGGCGTTGCTGAATCAGGGGATGATTTCATTCCTTCGCTTTACCCTGATACTTGTATGCAGATTTACTTGCCCATCTCTGGCAATTTGGCAACAAAAACCAAGCAACTAGTATTAGCCTATCCTTAATGTTTGTTTAACACAGCGGTTATTTATGCCTAGGTCTTTAAATTTGACAAATCAGTCAAAATTCAGCGTGTCAGTTATACTGCAATCATTCTGTTAAAACAGCAACAGTTTTTTCTAGAAACTTTACACATTATTAGGATAGTGTACAATAAAATTTACTTTTTGTTACTGTTTTAGTTTAAGATTTATGTTGGATTCTAGATATTTTTTATAATAGATAAAGCAATCTTTGTATTATGTCAAAGGCTCTTATTTATCCTTAATAACTAGTAATATTTTTTTATAATGCCGAGGATTCTTGTCATAGACGACGACCCTGCAATTTCAGAGCTGGTAGCCGTAAACTTAGAAATGGCTGGCTATGATGTCAGTCAAGCAGAAGATGGTATCAAAGGGCAGGCTTTAGCTCTCCAACTACAACCAGATCTAATTATGCTCGATCTGATGTTACCGAGGGTGGATGGATTTACAATTTGCCAACGTTTGCGTCGGGATGAGCGTACAGCCGAAATACCCGTGTTAATGTTAACCGCATTAAGCCAGACTCAAGATAAAGTAGAAGGGTTTAATGCCGGAGCGGATGATTATCTTACTAAGCCGTTTGAGGTAGAAGAGATGTTAGCGAGGGTACGAGCATTACTGCGACGTACGGACCGCATTCCCCAAGCGGCAAAACACAGCGAAATTCTGAACTATGGTCCCCTCACCTTAGTTCCAGAAAGATTTGAGGCAATATGGTTCCAAGAAACTGTGAAATTGACCCATTTGGAGTTTGAGTTACTCCATTGTTTGCTCCAACGTCATGGTCAAACAGTTTCTCCTAGCGAAATTCTGCGAGAAGTTTGGGGATACGATCCCGATGATGATATCGAAACGATCCGCGTACATATTCGTCACCTAAGAACGAAATTAGAACCAGATCCTCGCCACCCCCGCTATATTAAAACAGTTTATGGTGCAGGTTATTGTCTGGAGTTACCTAGTACTCCCCCAACAAGTGAGGACGCTTCAACATCCGTGGTTGGTTGATATTCAGACTTCGTTCCAGGGTTTCCCTCTTAAAAATAGCACTCTGTGGGATAAAGGAGTGTCATTTTTAGGAGGGAAGGAGAAATCGAAAAATGGTAAACCACTCCCGTAGAAGGGTTACTCAACATACAACAAGTGGGGCAATCTAAAGGCAGACACGGAGAACAAATTTTGACTAACAACCAACAGCCAACGATATTTCCCTTTAAAATGTCAGATCCAAGATCCAAAATTTTATAGTGCTGCTTTCCAAGTACCGTGAAAGCTGTGGGGAACAACTTGGGGTAATGCTAATTTACAGATAGGCTTTGTCATTTCTTTGCTAGGGAATATCCACACTTCACTGCTATGGGCATTGCCATCGTAAACTACGCTGATAATCCAACCTTGATCTGAATTATGGGGTTCTCGGGCATAAATCGGCTCAGAAGGATAGCAATTTTCTCCTAATTCTGCTTCGGTTAAGGTGTTTGTCTCATGGTCAAAACAAGCGATCGCATTTAATATTTCTTGACTAATATCTGTACCGTGCCGAGATATGGATAGGTAAGTATAGCGAGATGGTTGTCCTACATTCTCGGGTGGTACGCTAGGAAAATCACAATTTCTATCTAAGATTGTTTCTATGGCAGTAACTTTACCAGTTTGGGGATTTAAATGTACTCTAGATAACTCACTCTGAGCCGGGGTATGAGTGCTACCTGTAGCAACTTCCTTGAGAAATTGATTAGTTTGAAAGTCATCATATCGAGCTAAATCTATTGTTAGTGTACCGTGCTCGCTAACGTAACCATTAGAAAAGTGCCACTGAAACCAAGGTTCTGCTTCTTCCCAACTCGCCACCGATAAAGTTTCTCTGTCAATAATTAAAATCTGCGTTCCTAATTGGGGTTTCCACTGCATCGCGTCACTATAGGAAGAAAACCCCAACATTACAGGTAAAATATTCAACTCTATGGGTGGAATGAAAAAGACTAGATATTGCCCAGCTAGAACAAAATCATGAATCAATGACACTCTGGATAAAGGAATTGTTGCTGTTTTAATGATTTTGCCTTGTTTATTACTTTTATACAGATTTAATTTAGTTTTTTTACCAATTGAAATCCCAAAGTTAAAAATCTCCCCGGTTTTATAATCAATCTTGGGGTGAGCGGAATAAGCTTGACCTTTGCTTAAGCTTCCTAAATCATCCAGCCCCAAAGTTTCTAAATTTTGTAAATCTAAAGTGTGGGGTTGTCCTGCTTCCCATAAAGCTAACAGCTGATCTGGTAAAGCCAACACCGAAGTATTAGCAGCATTTTTCACAGATTTTGAGCATTTCTGCCAAAATGTTCCTGGGGCAGTCATGCCATAGTTGGCATAAATTAGCTTTCCTGCGGTTGCTTCTTCTTGATAACCAGCAGTTTGCACATACTGATAAGTTGCTGTTGCTCCTTCACCAGTAAAATGCACCGCTAAAATTGCCCCATCTCCATCAAACCAGTGTCCCATCCTCATCCCACCTCGTTCCAATCTACCGGGACCATTGCGGTATAGTGAACCCTGCAAACCTAAGGGTATATTTCCTGAAATGATTGGCAGTGGAGTTAGAGAAAATTCTGTAGCTGGTTTTGCGAGCGCACCAGCCCAATATTTTTTGTTTGACTTTTTAAAATTTTTATGCATTTCGCCTGTGGCTGTGAATACTTACAAGAGTGACATTTGCTCATTCGGTGGTTTAAAACCTAAATGCTGATATGCCGCAGTTGTGGCTATCCTGCCCCGGGGAGTGCGGGTCAGATATCCAATTTGCATCAAATAAGGTTCATAAACTTCCTCAATAGTTTGTGTATCCTCACCCGTAGCAGCAGCAATTGTTTCTAACCCCACAGGACCCCCATTAAACTGTTCAATGATCGCACCCAACATTTTTCTATCTGTCCAATCTAAACCGCAGGGATCTACTTGGAATAATTGCAATGCCTCTGCTGCCACATCTTGGTTAATCTCACCTGATGCTTTTACCTCCGCATAATCGCGTACTCTTTTAAGTAGCCTATTTGCTATTCTCGGTGTGCCGCGAGAACGACGGGCAATTTCTGTTGCCCCATGTTCAGATAAAGGTGTTTTCAACAATTGAGCAGTTCGCAGGATAATTTTGCCCAACTCATCCACTTCATAGAATCGTAACTTCTGTACTAACCCAAAGCGATCACGTAGAGGAGAAGTTAGTGCCCCCACTCTGGTTGTTGCCCCCACCAAGGTAAATTTTGCCAGAGGAATACTTCGCATTCTAGCACTGGGTCCCTTACCAGTAGTAATATCTAAGCGATAATCCTCCATAGCTGGGTATAAAATTTCCTCAGTCATCCGGGAAAGACGATGGATCTCATCAATGAAGAGAATATCCCCCGGTTTGAGGTTAACTAGTAACCCCATAATATCTCTGGGACGTTCTAAAGCCGGAGCACTGCTAATCTTGTAATTCACGTCCATCTCAGAAGCTAGAATCATTGCCATGGTCGTTTTCCCTAAACCCGGAGGACCATAGAGTAATAAATGATCTAATACTTCTTGACGAGACTTAGCAGCCTTAATGGCAATTTCTAATACATCCTTTAAATCTTTTTGCCCAATATAATCAGCAAATCTGTGGGGACGAATACTCTCTTCTGGTTTCCCCCGTTCCCCATCCCCAGCTTGTGGAGATAAAACATTCTCAGTTTTTTGAGTTTTTTTTGCCACTCCCCGTTGCTTTTTGGGCTTTTCACCGGGTTCTTGGGGCTGTTTTTTCGAGGAGATAATTGCCATGATTCCATCTGTTGAATGGGATTGCAGACTGACTTTGGTGAATGGCAAGCCGCGCAAATCTAAGAAAAAACACGGATGCGAAAATTTTCTTTCTAGAGTGGACTTACCCATTTAAAATTTAAATTCCGGGAAAACACTCAGGAGTAGAAAACTTATTATGCTAGCTAAGAGAATCTTACCTTGCTTAGATGTGAAAGCGGGAAGAGTTGTAAAAGGAGTTAACTTTGTTGACATTAAAGATGCCGGCGACCCTGTAGAGTTGGCAAAAGCTTACAACGATGCTGGAGCAGATGAGTTAGCGTTTCTAGATATTACAGCCACTCATGAAGGACGCAGCACAATTATTGATGTGGTCTACCGTACTGCGGAACAGGTGTTCATTCCCCTCACCGTTGGTGGTGGCATCCAATCCTTAGAAAATGTTAAAGATTTATTACGTGCCGGAGCAGACAAGGTTAGTATTAATTCTGCAGCGGTACGCAATCCAGATTTAATTAATCAAGCTAGCGATCGCTTCGGTAATCAATGTATAGTCATTGCCATTGATGCCAGGCAGAGAAAGGATTCCAATAATCCCGGCTGGGATGTTTATGTAAGGGGTGGAAGAGAAAACACGGGTATAGATGCTCTGCGATGGGCACAAGAAGTTGAAAAACGAGGGGCAGGTGAATTGTTAGTCACAAGTATGGATGCTGATGGCACCCAAGCCGGTTATGACCTGGAATTAACGAGAGCGATCGCTCAATCAGTGGAAATCCCTGTAATTGCCTCGGGTGGTGCTGGTAATTGTCAACACATCTATGAAGTCCTCACCACTGGCAAGGCTGAAACCGCTTTACTCGCTTCCCTACTTCACTATGGACAAATTACTGTGACTGAGATTAAAGATTATTTGAGTGATCGGCAACTGGCAATTAGACCCGTTTCTTAAGCTGAAATTAAGTTCTGAACCACAATGATTGTGATTCAGGACAGCCATAGAAAATAATGTTACTCTTAGTAAAGAAGTTTGAATTTTTATTAATTAGTTCATGTTAATACCTCTGTTGTTTATAGATGTGGCTTTGGTGGCGTGGTCGCTGCATCTAATGGAGAAAGCCTACGAACATAAGGAGTTTTCTCTCATGCTAGCAGGTTTATTGGTTGCGATGGCTGCTGCTGCAATGATGGTCGTCTATTTTTTAATGGGGCATTGCATGAACTATTTGCTTCAAGTATCTTGACAAAGATTAAAATGCTGCAGTAATGGCAGTCATAAATGTTGACAATCAAATTATAGTATTGACAATCAAATTATAGTTAAGTCATAATATTTAACACAATTCTTGGGGTTATAGCTCAGTTGGTAGAGCGCTGCAATGGCATTGCAGAGGTCAGCGGTTCGAACCCGCTTAGCTCCATCTGTACATTAAACTATTTTTGTCAGCTCCTTACTTTGCCCCAATGGGGCGGTCGTAGGATAAGCAGTACTACCTACCCTAAAGTTGACTTTAACCCCCAAGTCCCAAACGCCCAGCTAAAGCAGGAGTAAGGGGTAACAAAGTCGCAATCATCAGGAACAAAGCTAAAAGTCCCAAAGCGGCTCTAGCATCATCAGGTTCGCTGATTTCATTCAAACTCGGACGTTCCAAGTTCCTTTGTAAAAACAAAATCACAATCACCCAATACATAGCCAAGGGGTTTGCTAAGCTAACCAATGCCAACAAAATAACCGTAGCGAAAGTAGTTCTACCAGCAGTTTTTCGTCCATAAATTGCCTGGACAATTCGACCCCCATCTAGTTGTCCTGCTGGCATTAGATTAATGGCAGATAGTACCAAGCCCAACCAACCAACTATTACTAATGGATTGATATCCACCACTGATGATTGCACTGTGGAACCAAGAATTACCCTTGCCAAACTACCTACTAAAATTGACCCTTGGAAAAACTCATTGGGTAATTGGAATAAACTACCGGGATGGGAAAGCAGTAAACCCACTACCAAAAGGATTAAAGAGAGAATACCCCCAGCAGCAGGTCCAGCTAGTGCGATATCAAACAATATTTTGCGGTTGGGTAATAAAGACTCAAACCTAGTAATTGCCCCGAAAGAACCGAGTTGTAATGCAGGTAGGAAATAAGGCAAACTGAGACGAACTTGGTAGCGATTGGCAACTACCCTATGGGCAACTTCATGGGTAAGTAAAATTATTAATACTCCAATGGCAATGGGTACTGTTTCCATATATCGCCCCGGATTAGCAAATAAATCAAAATTTAAGAGGATACCTGATGTTTCCATGCAAGTAGCAATGGTGGCAAGAAATAGTATTCCGGCAAATCCCTTTTGAACAACAGTCATGGGACGAGGATCGTTCTTGCTAGGAAGAAGAATTACCACGGGTTTTCCATCTCGATTCTCCACCAAAAATAGGCGATATTTTTCGTCAAGACCTTCTTTTAAACTTGCAGTGAGGCGATTGTGGGTTGCTTCTGGTTCTCCCCGTAGATTCCCCTCAAATATTGCTCCTTCTAAGTACGCAGTAGTTTTGGTGACAAAAAATGTATCAATGCCAAAAATACCTTTAATATTATTTAAGTCTTCACCAGGAATCGAAATTAATTTTGGTTGCAATTGCTCGAGAGTTTCTTGGGATTGAACCTCATCCTCTTGTTGTCTCTCCTCTTGAGATTGAGTGGCTAACCTTTCAGCAGCCTTTTGCCGCAGAATATTATCTTGCCCCTGTGCCCTTAATTGTCTACCCAAGTAAATATAAAGACCAGTGGAAACCACTAATAATAATAAAATGCCTGCTATATTCACATAAAGACCTGCGGCGAATAAGCCAAAAAAGACCAGCCAGGGAACCATCAATACCAGTGACTGTAACCAGGCTAAAATTCCCAATTTTCCATAGGGCTTGGCTCGATAGAAGCCCCAACTTAAAATACCTACAGCGACTAGTAAAATGGTCGCCACCACAGGAGTTTCTGACGCACTAAACATTTCCCAACCCTTCGTTTTGAAACACCAACTCTACATTTGTCAGGTGTTACGGACTATTTATAATTTATAACGATGTTTGGAAATTTGGAAATAAAGAGTGAGTATTACCGACCTTGCAAGAATTTGAGAGAAATCAATGGGGTTAGAATGTAGATAGAGCAATGAAGTTAAACATCATTGCTGAGGGAAACAAGCGAAGAATTTGTTGCTTATTTTGAGAATACCGCTCTCGTATTGTCAAGTTTCTTCATTAATAGATGTGCAACATGAAGAATCAATCTCATCATCTAAACTTTTTGTTCACGGAGTCCTTGAAGTATTTGTATGATCCTTCTCAGGGTGATAATTAGCTGATGTGGTAAAACTTGGGGCTAATTTATCTGTAGTTAAACCATTAGTATTTTCGGCATTGCATAAGTGCGGGAGGAATTAGCCTTTGAAACCATTGAGAAATCTTTGAAAATTTAGTGAAATCATCCCCTGATTCAGCAATGCCGTATTTTCTGCATCTATTAATTGATTCAGTACCTCCAAAACTTCGACAGTTGATTGATATCTTTTGTGAGGATCTTCCTGGATCATTTTATTGAGAATTGCAGCAAATGTTGGACCAACCCGTGCCTTATGAGTCCACATTAAATGACCGTCAACATTTCTTAACAAAGCATGAGGAGAAACACCAGTTAAGGCTTTAATACCAATCATCCCTAATGCATATATATCACTACTATATTGAGGACGACCCAAACATTGTTCTCTAGGAGCATAACCTTTTGTCCCAATGCCAATTGTAAAAGCACTTTGCTCTGTGTTATCTAGCAGTTGGGTAGATACTTCCTTAACTGCTCCAAAGTCAATCAATACCAACTTACCATCTTGTTGTCTGGGAATAATGTTGTTAGGTTTTATATCCCGGTGAATCACACCATTTTCATGAACAAAGCTTAATGTTTGCAATAGATCTTGCAACATGAAAATAACTAATATTTCTGGGAGAACCCTACCGGGTCGTAGTTCTTCGCTCAATGCATGACCAGGAATATATTCTTGAATCAAATAAAATTCTTCATCTTCTTCAAAGTAAGCAAATAACTGGGGAATTTGCTCATGTATCCCTAATTTTTGTAGGGTTTGAGCCTCTGATTTAAATAATCGTCTAGCGACTTCCAACTGTTCGGATTTGGCATTAACAGGCTTTAATTGCTTAACAACACATAGGGGATGGTTAGGGAGTTGGGTATCTTCTGCAATGTAAGTTTCGCTAAATCCACCTGCTCCTAGGACCTTGGTTATTTTGTAACGACCCCCTAAAATTTTGCCACAGATTTCCATCTCTCTCTGATGCAATAAATCTCTGAGGTCATCTTGTTGACTAATAATTTCCTGTGCTAGACGATTGGAGACATTTTTTTTCAGAATATCTATCAGTTGACGTTTGCGGAGAATTTCTCTAGTAATCTCTGTACTCAAATAAATAATACCAACGGTGCATATTGCAATTATGGGAATAGCAACAGGTAAAATTAGCTGACCATAAATGAATAATCCATAGGTAATAATTACCCAAACAAATCCTAACCCTATACTAATAAAGAACCGGTGAATTCCATGCTTATTTCTACTAATTAAAAAGATACATATACCTACTACTATAAATACAAATAAACCTCGTAAATAGGGACTTCTGATCGCTTCATTTACGGTTTTTCCTGCCACCAAGGTAGCGATCGCATTGGCATGAATCTCTACCCCTGACATGTTCTCTGATTGAAACCAATTAGCAGCGAGCGCTACGCCATGGTAATCGTTCATTAACTTGGCAGTAGCTCCAACTAAAACGATTTTGTTTTGAAAGTATTTGCCTTGTTGCAGGTAGTTGTTCCAATTTTCAGGGTCTAGTACAGATGAAAAGGAAATTTGCTCAAATGTGCCGTTACTACCATAAAAATAAATGCGAACGCCCCCAGGAGAAGTATAATTGACCCCTGATGATTCTAATACTGCCTGGTCGAAAGATGGGATCTTCAAGTCCTCATTAGCTAATGATTTGACAAATTCCCTTGCCAATCTGTGAACTTTGCCATCTGCTTCTAAGGGAAAATTTACTGAGCCAATAGATACCCCCGGTTGACGAAACATTTCATGGGGTAAAGTAAGTTGCATAAAATTACCTTGATGGCTTTCAAAGGTTTCGTAGAGAGCCGCCAGGGTAACTTTATCTCCATAACGTTTTAATACAGCTTTTAATTGGCGATCATCATCGGGGCCATAACTACTTTCTGTATCTAGAACAATATCCAAAGCTACGGAACGAGCCCCGGCTTGAATTAACTTTTCTATGACTTGAGCATAAGCTTGCCGTTTATAAGGCCAAGTTTTTATGGATTCTAAGTAGGCATATTTTTGGGGATCAGCTTGATAATATTGCTGGGATCTCGAAATAGATGCCTCATCAATTGCCAAGATGACAATGTCTTTCGGTGAGGGTATTGGACCACGCAGTAAGTAGAAAAATGTCTGAGTTTTATTTTCTAATAGCTTGACTAAACCTGAACTTGAACCAACTAATAACGCTGCTACTCCCATTCCGACCACTGATAAAAAATGGGATACCATTCCCACACGT
>CBZS010000390.1 GCA_000613065.1 Richelia intracellularis
CCAATCTTTGAAACGTAGTAATCGCCAAAAATGTAATCGAGCCGCTATGGATAATAATTATATGCTGACTGTTCTTACTGCTTGTTTATCCCAACATGATGATACCTCTCAACCCGGTTGTCAATAGAATTTGAGATGCGTTTACCCTGCCTTCAACCCCTGTCCTTAGATGTAGAGCAGATTACCGAAGGGTAGGAGAAGAAAAATAAACCACAGCTTTGGGGTGAGGTTAGTCTACACCTTACTAGACTGATAAATTCTGGGCGTTGCATAAGTGCGGGATGAATTAGCGTTTTAAAGCATTGAGAAATCGTTGAAAATTTAGTAAAATCATCCCGCACTTATGCAACCCCAAATTCTGTATAGCATTGTGCAGATATAGAGAGAAAGAGATGATAATGGTAAACTTATCAATTTGAACCAGAAATTTAGCAATACTAAATTAATTAAATTTGATATTCAAACTCTACACTTATAGGTAAACAATGAGTAAACAATCATTTTTTACTAATCGGGTGGCAATTCTAGCTACTATCCATAAAAAAGAGCAGGTTCTTGCTCCAATTT
>CBZS010000391.1 GCA_000613065.1 Richelia intracellularis
CCCCCCCCATTCCAATGCTGGTCAAGAATACCCCAACAACCCTCTGTGGGATTGTATTTACTATGGTAAGGAGGATAGTGAAGCAATTGAATTGGTATATTTAGGAGATCAACAAACTCAACCATCCTTTTTTTTTATTGAGTTCTTACTCCACTACTTTCCGGACCATTATCAACTTTAATTTGTATCAGTTCGGCATCCTGCTTTTGTTCTGGTGTCATTGTCTTCCACCATTGAATTAGAGTATCAACAATAAAATCCCTGGTTTTATAAGAACAACTACCAAAGTTAATATAGAATAATTGCCCACTATCTTCATCAAGAATCCCACAGGGAGTATATTTTTCTGTGGATCCCATATCATGATCCTCAGCTTGATTGTCTCCTCTGGTTTTTCCACCACGAGAATAACCCCCCATAACGGTAGCTTTGCAATCCATGCTTAGTCGTTTGACTTTGAGGCTTGTTTGTTGATTGCGGCTGAAATTCTTTGATGTTGTTAAAGATATCATCCGTTTGTGCAATTCTTTTTGAGGTTTGGCTTTTACTACTTTACGAAGACCATAGCCCATTCGATTCAATACTTGTGCCATTGTACTGGCGCAAGGCAATTGCATCGAATGGGCTAAATCCCTGTTCGTTGAGTTTTTCTAGTGCGGATGTTGCTGTTAACCGGGTATAGGCTAAGGAAGTTTTAAATGTTGGGTCTTGTTGAGAATCAGATTCTGCAATTTGTCCCAGGGATAATGCCACAACAGAAGAGGTTGTTTCTCCTGGCAACGCTTTGCTGTGCTAAAGGCTGATTGTAATGCCACACAGATTATCCCTGTTCTTTTTTCCCCTAACCCTAACTCTATATTTTCTCTACCCCAACCGAATACTGTTTGTACTAATCTTGCTCTACCTTGGCAATATTTCAACGTTATCTCAGGTTGAAAGCCCCGACGTTCTACTCCATTCATTTTCGATGCTGGCAAGCGCAAGTCTTCTATTTGTGATCTTGTTAATGATTTGGGTTCCTCTGCTGGGTCTAGCACACTCCAAAATACTTGCCCCTGTTTTTTTACTCATCAACATTACATCTTACTTTCATTGGTAAATTATTTCTTATAAATCACCTAAGTTTTTTTTGGGAATTATACGAGCCAAAGCGATATTTAGGAAGGGTATACCGACATCATTTACAGATGGCTCCAAAACCTTACAAAAAGAAATTCCAGATGCCATAATTGAAAGAATTACAAGCACTATTTCTTATTCTCTGGTTTTAATAAATTAAAAGCCAAACCCGCTTCCAATTTTGGCAACAAATATTCTTGCTTCTCAAGCATAATCCTAAGGTATAGAAATCTTATTTAGCCAATTGTGCTAATATAGAGCATTTTATTGAGTACCGACAAATCGTCCGAGACTAAATTGAAACACAATTAGCTGAGTTAAAGGCAACACAAGCTAATTCTAAAGAAAATCATGAAGTGTCAATTAGTAAAGTTGCTTGAACATAGGACTTGCATCAATTTCGTTCTATTTAGAATGGGTTTAGGAAGATGAAATAGCTACGTTTATTGCCATCCGCAATACATTAAAATATGTCCGAGAATTTAGGAAATTTCCTGAGTTAAAATTAGCAGGCAATTACTAATTCACTTTGGGGGCTCAATACTTGTGCCCTAGCCACGCTATTTCCGGTATTACAAGCATAATAAACAACTTGATAAAACTTATTAATTACCATTTTCCCATGAGTTTTACTATGGGTATGTAGGCGCACATGATCATTGGTGAAATTATTTTTATAAATGTACCTTATTCTTCCTTGTTTTTTGGATTCCTAATTTTGATGTGGTCTTTGAATAATTTTTCCTATTACTCTTCGCTTAACTTTATTATCTATGCCTACCAGGCGTACATACTCATCGCTATATTTCAATAAACAGCTTTCTAGGGTAGATATGGCATCAGATTCTCCATCAATGGTTCCTACATTACAACTTTGCCAGGAACCTATTCGAAAGCGCCTTTCATCTACGTGTTCTACACCCATTTTATATCCATGGGCTAGTCAATTCCGAACCTCTGCTTGGATTTCTAGCGTAAGTTGTGGTGTGTTGTACTGGTGGGGTGTTAGTGAGGAATTAAAGGTTCATCGTTGAGTAATTGGTACTTGGAGAGCATCTGGTGTACTTTTTTGTGGGAAAATTAAAGCTCGATTATACTCAGCAACTAAGCGGGAATTATCTACCTGTTGCTGTTCTTTTACCATTAAGTTTCCAATGTCTATCAGATGAGAAAAGTTAAAGTTAGGCTTTTTAAATTGTGGCTTTCCTTCTAGACTTTTAACTACCCGTTGCGAAATACGCTCTACACCTACATCATAAATAAACTCACGGATCTGTTCTTCGTAAATACGCGAACGCAATGCGCTAAAAAAGTCAATGGCTTGATTCGCAAATATCTCTACTAATTGTTCTACTTCCTGTGACAGTAGTTTATCTTCACTAAAAATTCCTCTGACAATACCCAGTTTGTCATCCATATCGGGTTCCCAATAGTATTGTTCCATACGTCCATCCTGAATCAATGGAGCGTAGAGGGTGGAAAAATCGTTCCCGGTGACAATTATGGGGACACGATGTAAAGGTGTAGCATCATAACTTCCTGGAAGTTGCACGTTGCTAGGATTATCGGCAATATTCATTAGTGTGTGTGGCATTCACTAACTGAGTATTCACCGTGTACTGAGTACCTTCATCAAAACGTCCCGCACCTGCATCCAAATCATTAATCATGATTACACACATTTGTCCCCGCACCTTGATTAATTCTGCTGTTTCACGGTAGCGCAGACGCAATAAACGAGCAGGATCTCCTGCATCCGGACTTTCCAATTCTCCCCCGGAAAAATGGGTGACTTCCACACCCATTTTTTTCAAACACTACCTCACACTGAAATGATTTACCCACTCCCTTGCGTCCATGAATTCCTAATATTAAAGGAACTCGCATATTGGGTAAATCTAGATAATTTTTGGTGATAAAAACGGAAATATTTTACTCAAATCTGGGGAAAATGTAATAACTCATATTAATTTTGGATATCCTAATCTTGAGTGATAAGTACTTATTGCTTGCGCAAAAGTTACAGTTACCAACATTTTATGTTTATGGTATGACTTTGATTAAACGACTGACACTGATTTTGTATATAGGTTTTGTCGAACATGTGTTTTATACGGTATTTCCAGCAAATAAAAATGCTGCGACTGTTATACAATGGATTCAATCCAATTAAACTATTACAAACTATTAAATAGTATCTAAAGATATAAATCAGGAAACCAAGCAAACCAATTATCTACAATTTGGGCAAATTATTTATCACCTCCTGCTCTGGGATGAGCGCCATCATTTTTTTTTAGCTTCTTCTATCCACACAGAATATATTTTTTAAC
>CBZS010000392.1 GCA_000613065.1 Richelia intracellularis
TCTCGCGAGCTACTTGCTCAATTTTTCGAGGTGCCCGATAGTTAGTGGTTAGACTCAGACAGCATTTGTGGGTTAGAACACTCCCAGATAGAGAGTAAGTTACTTGAGAATGGCTCCAACTATTCAGACGGTTGTTACAAACAAAGATATTTTCATAAACGCAGTCAAGATGAAATAGAGGGAGAGTGTGCAGGCACAGACTCAGTAAACAGAACACACAGAAAAAATGGCCTTGCTGAATCAGGGGATGATTTAACTAAATTTTCAACAATTTCTCAATGGTTTCAAATGCTAATTCATCCCGCACTTATGCAACGCCGAAAAAACTGTCGCGGAAATTGACCACATTATTTGGCACAGTAATGGCGAATAGAATCACTTATGGAGGAAGAAAGATAAATACGCTATTTCCTTTGGATGGGGAGTTTAATCTACCAGCACAGCAATATTCTCGTGGACTAAGACAGGGATGTTATCCATGTGATTGAGTATTTGTGAAAAGCTGCATTTGTCTCTTATTCTCAGACTTCAACACAGTGAGAAGCTTGGGTGAGCAAACCTTTACACCTTATCCTTGAAGGTAAATCAAGTTGAGTTGCCCCAGGTATCCGCGGGAGTGCGACTTTACCCAAACTCACCCCCGAAGAACGTAAACTCGTCCATATACTTTAAACGGCTAAAACTTGGACTTGTTTTAATGTCTGAAACTCGAGAGTCAATAAGCTGTTTAACTTCTTCTTATCAGTATTAGCGGTAGCAACGCCCCTTAAAATCTGCAAAATTAGCATAGTACTTAGAGTATAAACATTCATTTCTAATAAATTTCCAAAATCTTTCAATCAAATTTATTAATTGTGGAGAATAGCAAGGTAAATAACATAGTTGTATACCTACTGATGTCGCATAGTTTTGTACTAATTTACACTTCTGATATCTGGCATTATCTAGCAGGGTAAGCGCATCTAATATTGTAGTGAAAATTACAGATTGTTGTACATAATTGTGAGGGATGTCTTGATTGTCAAGTGCCAACGCCAAGGACGGGCACTTCGTGCCTAAGCGCAGGCTACGCCAATGCCCTTTGGGCGCTACTGGAGGGGCATGGCCAAAAAAGTTGACGCAACTGGGGAAGATTGGTGGGGCACAAAAATGGAGATTTAAGTATTAAAGAAATTAAGTAGTATGCTAAGGACCCAAAGGGTCTATCTGAACTGAACCGGTTAGTCTAATGCTATCTCTGACAAGAAGGCTTGCGCCTACGGGTTTCAAATCTTCAAAACCAAAGATTAAAAGCTCAAAAAATTTGAGTATAGCCAATGCCACTGCATTGACAGAAAAAATGTCATTGGTTTTTAGTCAGATAGAAGACCAACCTGTAGAAGGAACCCGTGTCGATTTATTAACAGATATTTTAATCATTGGAATACTATCAGTGATTGCACGAGGTAAGGGATGGGAAGACATGGAAAATTATGGATTGAGTAAATACGACTGGTTGGAGCAGTTTTTAGCTTTACCAGAGGGCATACCACATGCATATACCTTTCGACGGGTGTTTGAACCCATTAAGCCAAAAGTATTTGAGCGATGCTTTCGACGTTGGGTAGAATCAATAGTTGAAGCAGCAGGAGCACTGGTAATTCCCATTGATGGTAAGACCCTCAATGGTTCCTATAATAGAGAACACGTTAAATCAGCGTTACATCTAGTTAGTGCATGCTCGAGTGAACATCGTCTTGTTTTAGCACAAGTAAAACAAAACGGTAAATCGAATGAAATTAAAGCAATTCCTGCATTATTGGAATTATTAGACATGGCTGGATGTATTATTACCATTGATGTCATGGGTACGCAAACAGCAATTGCATCCCAAATATTGAATGCAAAAGCAGATTATGTTTTAGCATTAAAAGGTAATCATCCTACACTTTACGGACAAGTGAAAATTGGTTTGAGCAACAGTTATCTCAAGGCTTTAAAGGTATTATCTATAGTTATGATAAACGGGTAGACAAAGGTCATTATTGTACTGAAAAACGTCAAATTTGGTGTGTTCCTATTTCTCAACTGCAAACTTTGCATAACCAAGACAATTGGATTGGTCTTAAATGCGTTGTCATGGTTGTGCGGTTACCACATCTTTGGAATAAAACAAACCATGAAGTTCAGTTTTATCTAACTAGTTTAAATTGTGATAATCCTAACTTAGGACAAGTGATTCGTCTTCATTGGGGTGTGGAAAATGGGTTGCATTGGACTTTAGATGTCACTTTTTCTGAAGATGGTTGTGGTGTCCGTACTGGTCATGCTCCACAAAACTTAGCACTTCTGCGCCGAATAGCTCTTAATACTTTAAACCTAGAGCAATCTTTGAAACGTAGTAATCGCCAAAAATCTAATCGAGCCCCTATGGATAATAATTAGGGTGCGACTTTTTTAGTAAGACGGGGAGTGGAACTTAGACAGGTATTGGAAGAGGTGGAGGGGTAGTAGAACAAAGAGCTTTGAGAACTTGCTTCATCAAAGGAATACCACTAGAGTACAAAGCCAGGTGATTGCGTTTATCCCACATTCTGCAGGTGCGATCGCAAAATGTTGTATTTTTGAAGTATAAGTTTTTCAGAATCACAAATCAAAGTACAAAATATCGCTCACTTAGGCATAGTGGCAGGGATTATTGATGAAATGAGTTTGGTTGATTTGTTCAACCAACTGCTTGGAACTCATCCCCAATAAATAATCAGCGCAGGCCAAGTGGTCAAAGCAATGATTATCAATGGCTTAGGCTTTATCAGTGCACCACTATATTTATTTGAGAAGTTCTTTTAAGGGATTGCAACGGAACATTTATTCGGAGAGGGAATACAACCAGAATATTTGAACGATGAACCCTTGGGCAGAGTCTTAGACAAACTATATGATGCAGGATTAACGGAAATTTTTATCCGAGTCCCACTATCAGCAGCAGATAGATTTGGAGTGAAAATGGACAGCTTACACTTGGATTCAAGTTCATTTCATGTACATGATGGGGATTATGGAACTGGTGCTGATGCTTCATCATCAGCATAATCAGGATTAATTACAATTACATATGGTTATTCTAGAGACCACCAACCAGATTTGAAACAATTTATCCTTGACTTGATGTGGAGTGGTGATTGAGATATTCCTTTATATTCAAGAGTTGCAGATGATAATGAAGTCGATTTTGCCATGTTTGGAACACTTATGGCAGATTTCCAGAAACAATGGCAAATTGATGCTTTATTTGTTGTGGATGCAGCCCTTTACACTGAAGACAATTTGCAGATGATAGTCTCATTCAGATGTGTATCTCGAGTTCCTGCAACCCTAACTGCGGCAAAATAACTATTAGAAAAGAACAGTATTGATGCATTTGTACCAAGTAAAATCCCAGGATATCGTATTGCCCCCTGTTGTAATGATTCTGGTGGTGTGGGACAACGGTGGCTAGTGATAGAAAGTGAAGCCCGTAAAGAATCTGACTTAAAACAACTGGAAAAACAAACCTCTGACCAAAAAATATACCCAGGCACAATTCCAACTACGAAAATTGTGTCAACAGGAATTTGCATGTGCCGAAGATCTATTCAACGCAGCCAAATTACTTGAGAGTCAGTTGCCATTTCATCAACTTGCATGGAAATATTGAAGTTATTAAATATGGCCAACACCGGGGACTTGGTAGACCTGGCAAGGATTCTCAACCTACCCTTATTTCCCATATTCAAGCCGAAATTGTACCGAAAGAAACTGCAATTAGCATTCCCACAGAACAGCCTGGCAGGTTTATTGTTGCCACCAATGTTCTTGATGCCGACAAACTTAGCAACGAAGATGTTTTATCTGAATATAAGGCACAACAATCTACAGAACGTGGTTTTTGGTTTCTCAAACACCCATTCTTTTTGACTTCCACTGTGTTTCTAAATTCAAGGAAAAGAGTGGCGGCTTTGGCAATGGTTATGGGTTTGTGTTTGCTAGTTTACAGCCTAGGTCAGAGGGCATTACGCCAATGTCTAAAACGAGGCTCCCAAACAATTCAAAATCAGTTAGGGAAACCAACTGCCACTCCTACTTTAGGTTGAGTGTTTCAATGTTTGATGTCAATTCATTTGGCTGCGACTCTTTTAGTAAGACCGGGAGTAGAAGTTAGACAGGTATTGGAAGAGGTGGAGGGGTAGTAGAACAACGAGCTTTGACAACTTGCTTGATCAAAGGAATACCACTAGAGTACAAAGCCAGGTGATTGCGTTTATCTTCTTCTTGTAGATGAAACTGCCAATACTCATCCCAATCGCCACTGATGTATAAAGAAGCCAGGGGTAAAACAGCCTCAGCACCCCTCATGGTCCATCTAGCCCCAGTGATATCCATCCTGTCTGTCTTTAATGAGGTGGCCACAAGCACCCTCAATCACCCCCGTGCCGATGGGTAATCCAGCTTTTAAGTAATCGTCATATTTGAGGTATTTGGCATTGTTAAGTAAATATCTAGCACAGCTATCCACGGGTTGACGTTCTTGGGGGGTGAGTTTGGGTAAAGTCGCACTCCGCCGCAGACCTGAGGCAACTGAACTTGATTTACCTTCAAGGATAAGCTGTAAACGTTTGCTCCCCCAAGCTTCTGCCTGTGTTGCAGTCTGATAATAAATGACAAATGCAGGTTTCCACAAATACTGAATCACATGGATAATATCCCTGTCTTAGTCCATGAGAAAGAATATTGCTGTGCTGGTAGATTAAACTCACCATCCAAAGGAAATAGGGTATTTATCTTTCTTCCTCCCTAACCGATTCTATTGGCGATTACTGTGCCAAATAATGTGGTCAATTTCCGCGACAATTTTTTCTTGTGTGTTCTGTTTAGTGAGTCTGTGGCTCCACACTCTCCCTCTATGTCAATGTTGAGTGCGTTTATCAAAATATCTTTGTTTGTAACAACGGTCTCAATAGTTCGTATCCATTCTCAAGTAACTTACTCTCTATCTGGGAGTGTTCTAACCCACAAATGCTGTCTGAGTCTAACCAACTAACTATCTCTTCAAATAATTCTCGTGCTTGTGACCAAAACATACCTTGATTTGATGTAGATCCTTGTATAGGGTGTGGAACTGTTCCTGTTTTTTCACTTTTTACAAGCCAATTCCATCAAGTACATTTTTGGCTGTCAATACTACTCTGCTTGACTTGTTATTTATTATTCTTATATTATACTCCGTACTACCAAAAGAGTCGCACCCTTATTAATTGATGGATTGTGGTGTCAAATAAAACTCCCTTCTTCTTCCTCTCAGCTGCATCACAAAACTATCTCTCAGATGAAAATCATGTTTTTCTCCACAGTGCCTTAATGCCCAATAAGTAATCTCGTCTTTGCTATATTTAACTACAGAACTAATTGCAATAGATAAATCAGTTTGTGGTTTAATTAATGGGTCCAAATCTATCTTTATATCCAAATATCCAAGCTGAAATAATCAGGTTCATGGTAAATGCTAAAAGGAAGTGAATTAATCTCTGTCTCTTCTGTCATACTTTGAGGATAACCATCAAACCGATAAATAGTCCCCTTTCTTGGGAGCAAGGTAAAACTCCCAAGAAAGGGGACTATTTTTAATCCCAATAAAAAATTATAAACAAGTTTATAACAACAATTCATTTTGACGAATTGGGTGTTTTTTGATGCTAGGGATATATATATTTTCTAGTTCTCCTTGTAGTATATATTTAATAGTAAGTGTATTGTTCTCATGGTAAATATTGCCATTAATTATTAGATCTAATTCTACAGGTATAAATGGTTGCAAAGAAAAATTTTGTTGATTCATATCATGGTTTGAATAATTTTGACAATGATTATTTTTAGATAGGCTTCAAATGGCTGTTACTATCAGGGTAAGCACATCTAATATTGTAGTGAAAATTACAGATTGTTGTACATAATTGTGAAGTATGTATTTATTGTCAAGTGCCAACGCCAACGACGGGCACTTTCTGCCAAACGGCGTTGGCGTAGCCTGCTCTTTGGGGGTACTGGAGGGGCATCGCCAAAAAAATTTGACGCAACTGAAAAACGCTGCCCTAGATTCCGTGCTGCCAGGTAGGGGGATCAAGACCTTGAGTAAGACCAATAAACACTCATACCCCCACCTGGCACTCCCCTACCCCACCCAATCTTCCCCAGTTGCTGGAACACTCCTGGGGCACAAAAATGGAGATTTAAGTATTAAAGAAGTTAAGTCCTATGCTAAGGACGCAAAGGGTCTATCTTAACTCAACGGGTTAGTCTAATCGTCTCTCTGACAAGAAGGCTTGCACCTACCGGTTTCAAATCTTCAAAACCAAAGATTAAAAGCTCAAAAAATTTGAGTATAGCCAATGTCACTGCATTGACAGAAAAAATGTCATTAGTTTTTAGTGAGATAGAAGACCCACCTGTAGAAAGAACCCCTGTCCATTTATTAACAGATATTTTAATCATTGGAATACTATCAGTGATTGGAGAAAGTAAGGGATGGGAGGACATGGAAAATTATGGATTGAGTAAATACGACTGGTTAGAGCAGTTTTTAGCTTTACCAGAGGCCATCCCAAGTGCAGAGACCTTTCGACGGGTGTTTGAACCCATTAACCCAAAAATATTTGAGCGATGCTTTCGACGTTGGATAGAATCAATAGTTGAAGCCCCAGGAGCACAGGTAATTCCCATTGATGGTAAGACCCTCAAAGGTTCCTATGATAGAGAACAGGGTAAATCAGCGTTAGATCTAGTTAGTGCATGGTCGAGTGAACATCGTCTTGTTTTAGGACAAGTAAAACAAGACGATAAATCAATGGAATGAAATTACAGCAATCCCTGCATTATTGGAATTATTAGACATGGGTGGATGTATTATTACCATTGATGCCATGGGTACGCAAACAGCAATTCCATCCCAAATCTTGAATGCAAAAGCAGATTATGTTTTAGCACTCAAAGGTAATCATCCTACACTTTACGGACAAGTGAAAAATTGGTTCGAGCAACAGTTATCTTAAGGCTTTAAAGGTATTAACCATAGTTATGATAAACCGGTAGAGAAAGGTCATCACCGTACTGAAAAACGTCAAATTTGGTGTGTTCCTATTTCTCAACAGCAAACTTTGCATAACCAAGACAATTGGGTTGGTCTTAAATGGGTTGTCATGCTTGTGCGAGTACCAGATGTTTCGAATAAAACAACCCGTGAAGTTCAGTTTTATCTAACTAGTTTAAATTGTGCTCCTTGTAACTTAGGACAAGTGATTCGTCTTCATTGGGGTGTGGGAAATGAGTTGCATTGAACTTTAGATGTCACTTTTTCTGAAGATGGTTGTGGTGTCCGTACTGGTCATGCTCCACAAAACTTAGCACTTGTGGGGCGAATAGCTCTTAATGCTTTAAACCTATAGCAATCTTTTAAACCTAGTAATCCCCAAAAATATAATGGAGCCGCTATGGATAATAGTTATATCCTGACTGTTCTTACTCCTTATTTATCTCAACATGATGATACCTCTCAACCCGCTTGTCAATAGAATTTGAGATGCGCTTACCCTGCTCTTACTATAGATTATATAATCCACAAAGTTAATTGTTTGTGTACGTCTATCTACAATGATAACTACACAAAATTATATTTGTCTATTTAAAATTATCATTAAAATCTTGGGTTGATTTTTATGATAATTTTAAATCTAAAATTGCTTGACGAATTTTCTCTTCTTGAGATTCAATACTTGATGTAAGTTTAAATTGTACTAATGCCCTAGCTAAGTTCTGTTCTGGATATTTAACCTGAAAATAGATATCACCTGCTAAATAATCGGTGAAAAATCGCAATCCTAATTCAAATGTAATCAGACGAATTGCATCGTATATATATTTATAATCGTTGTCAGTGAGAAATTCTTGAGCTATTGAAAGATATCCACTTAATACAAATTCACAAACATCTATATCAAAAAATACTTCTTTCCAGCTTTGAGTTTCTTCTCCTAGAGGGTTACAACTAGAGCGCAAACAGTCGCCAATATCATAATGTACTAGTCCGGGCTTAACTGTATCTAAGTCAATAATACTTACAGCTTTATTGGTACTAGTATTTATCATCACATTATTTATTTTCGGGTCACCGTGAATGGGACGTAAATGCAATTGTCCTTGATTAATAGCATTTTCCAAGACATGTGCCCAATTAGCGCGAGCGCTGATAAATTTACAACAAAAATCTACTTCTGGACATTGTGTAGGTACGGTATATTTTGCTTTTACATCAGCATACTGTTTTAAGTAGCTCGGCGTGATGTGAAAACCAGGGAGGGTGTCAGCTAGTTCTTCTAAACGTAAGTCGCTGATTAGTGTGTGGAATGTACCCAAAGCATAACCGATTTCATAGCCATGATTATGGTCTTGAATTGTATTAAAGGTTTGTACCCCTTCAATAAATGCGATCGCTCGCCAAAATGAGCCATCGGTATCAATAAAATAGGTACGGGAGTCTGGAGTCAGTAATACTTGCGGTATTTCCCATTCCCTACCGTTGGTTATAGGGGAGTCATGTAAACGTTGGGAAACATGTTTGGTCAAGATAGTCATGTTTTGCATCACCAATT
>CBZS010000393.1 GCA_000613065.1 Richelia intracellularis
GAACCGAATACTGTTTGTGCTAACCTTGCTCTACCTTGGCAATATTTCAACGTCATCTCAGGTTGAAAGCCCCGACGTTCTACTCCATTCATTTTCGATGCTGCCAACCGCAAGTCTTCTATTTGTTTGTGATCTTGTTAATGATTTGGGTTCCTCTGCTGGGTCTAGCATACTCCAAAATACTTCCCCCTGTTTTTGACTCATCAAGATTAGATCTTACTTCTATTGGTAAATTCTTTATTATAAATAACCTAATATCTCTGACACAGACAAAAAGATACTCGTCACTATCAAGTTGGAGATAATTAGCGTTGACTTCAACGGGATAGAATAAACCGTTTTTCGGTTGATAAAAAGATTCAGTGTTTGAGAATCGGCATTTTTTTATCCTTTGCCAGCATTTAAGCCATTTTTCGTAGTAGAGTAAATCAATATAAATTTGAAAAAGTAATTGGCTCAGCAGTTCTTCTTGACTGTAACCCAACATAGTACACGCTTTTTTATTGACGTAAGCAATACAGCTATCCGAATGCACCAGAAATACACCTACAGTTGACAAATCTACTGCTAATTTGATTCGCTTGAGCTCCTTTGTGTGTTTTCTTACTTCGTGTTCTAATTCGTGGTTAAGGTTTTGTAGCAGTAAAGTTGCTTGCTGACGTTCTAATTCAGCAGCAATGTTGCAGCAAACGCCTCCAATATTGCTTTTGTATCCTTGAGATCATTAAGAGGTTTGGTATCTAGGATGCACAGATGACCAATCATCTTATTTTGTGTATTATATAGAGCCATACCAAGATAGCTTTCTGCATCCATACTCACTAAATCTGTATCATCAGGAAATTTTTCTTGCACAGATTTTTCGCAAGAATATTCACCTATTTGTGATACATATTCACAGGGAGTTAATGGCAAATCGTAAACAATATTTGGTTGTAACTTTCCATTACACCAAAAAGATAGGGATTGACCCCTGTTACCAATAACTTTGGAGACCAAAACATAAGAAACATTTAATGCTTCTGCAATATGTCTTACTAAAGCTACGAAAAATTGCTGCCCAGTGGTATTTGCTGTTCCTGCAATCAGATGTTGTAGTTGTCCTTCAGTTTGTTTGCGATTGCAGATATCCGCATGGGTTCCAATCATTCATAGAGGTTTACCCTCTGGTGTCCGTTCAATAATCTTACCGCGAGCGAGAATCCAGTTGTAGCGACCTTCTTTGCATAGCAATCTGTGCTCATTGTGATAAAGAGAAGTTTCACCATCACAACACTTATGCAACGGCAAAAGTTGTCTTATTGTCCTGACTATGTACTTTTCTTTGGTAGGCTTGCTAATGTAATCAATAGCACCAGCAGCAAGGCAACGATCAAGATCCCCCATCATAGCCAGAGATGTAAAAGCGATGAGGGGTACATGAGCTAATTTGGGATTGCGACAGATATACTACATAGCTTCTATGTCATCTACTCCTGGCATTTGAATATCCATCAAAATTAAATCTGGTTTTTCCAACTCTGTTATGGCCATCGCTTCATATCTGTTTTTCGTTCAGTTCATCCCATAGCCTGTAGCTTTTAAGTCGCTGTAAATCCTATGAATACTAGATTGTTAATCTCCTAACAGTAATTCAGAAAAAAAAAGCGACCCTGAAAAATCAGAGTCATTCTTGATAAAATAATGAAATTATTGACAATTATCCGTTAACAGAACCTAACTATTAGTTTCTTCTACAGGAACCCACTCGGTATGGAATACACCTTCCTTATCAATGCGCTTGTAGGTGTGGGCACCGAAGTAGTCGCGCTGTGCTTGGGTGAGGTTTTGAGGTAAGCGATCGCGGCGATAGCTGTCAAAGTAATCTAGGGAAGCACTAAATGCAGGTACAGGAATACCGATTTGAGCCGCAGTCACAATTACTTCCCGCCACGCAGCTTGGCGATCGAGAATTGTCTGCTTAAATTCAGGAGCCAATAACAGATTCGCCAAGGAAGCATTTTCTGCATAGGCATTCTTAATTTTATTCAAGAAGCCAGCCCGAATAATACAACCACCTTTCCAAATCCGTGCCATTTGACCCAGCTTCAAATTCCAATTGTAGTCAGCAGAAGCCTTAGATAGCAAAGCCATACCTTGGGCATAGGAACAGATTTTGGAGCAATACAGAGCATCCCGCACCATATTGATAAATTTCTTCATATCTCCAGAATACTTACCAGAAGGACCAGTTAGTTGCTTGGAAGCGGCAATACGCTCGTCTCTGTAGGAAGAAATAATACGGGAATTAACCGCCGCCACAATAGTAGGTACGGGTACACCTAAGTCCAATGCAGTTTGTACAGTCCACCGTCCTGTACCTTTTTGCCCAGCTGCATCCACAATTAACTCAACTAAAGGCTTTTTGGTATCTGGGTCAATGTAAGGGAAAATATTGGCGGTGATTTCAATCAGAAAGGAGTTTAATTCGTCAGTGGTGTTCCACTCACTAAATACTTCGTGGAGTTGGTTGTGATCCAATCCACCCACATTTTTCAGCAAATCATAGGCTTCAGCAATTAGCTGCATATCACCATATTCAATGCCGTTGTGTACCATTTTTACATAGTGACCAGAACCACCAGGACCAATGTAGGTAACACAAGGACCATCGTCAACTTGAGCCGCGATTTTGTTGAAAATGGGTGAGAGGTATTGGTAGGAGCTTTCCGTGCCTCCTGGCATTAAAGAGGGACCATTCAAGGCACCTTCTTCACCACCACTAACTCCCATACCAAGGTAGCGCAGTCCAGTGGGTTCTAACTCCTGGGTACGGCGTTCGGTATCTTCAAACCAAGAGTTACCACCATCAATAATAATATCCCCTTCGTTTAACAAGGGCTTTAACTGAGCAATAACTGCATCCACCGGCTTCCCAGCTTGTACCATCACCAAAATTTTGCGGGGGCGTTCCAGGGCTGCTACAAAATCTTCTAGGGTAAAAGCAGCTTTTGCATTTCTTCCCTGGGCGCGTTTCGCCATAAAGGCATCTGTCTTCTCACGGGAGCGGTTGTAAACTGCGATTGGGAAGCCATTACGCTCAACGTTGAGAGCGATATTTTCTCCCATTACGGCTAATCCAATCACACCAAAGCTTTGTAGTGTCATAACCTTTTTGGCTAACTGTTATTTTTCCCTTTCTTTTTTAGGGTAGTCTGAGATTTCCGCTTCTCCCCTAAAGAAGACATTAAAAGTTTATGGCGTTGCATAAGTGCCGGATGAATTAGCGTTTGAAACCATTGAGAAATCGTTGAAAATTTAGTGAAATCATCCCCTGATTCAGCAACACCAAGTTTATGTATATAACAAAAAACGCAAGGGACACAGATAATTAATTTTAATTTGTATCTAAATCCACAATTTTCTTGCAAAATTTGCAAAATTACAATAATTGCTCAAATGACACAGTAAGGAGTAACTACAATATGCTGGCACAAGTCCTGGCGTTGGCAGTTGGAATTGGGAGTATATTAATATACCTGTTCGCTTTATTCTTTCCCGAGATACACCGCAAAAATGATTTTATTTGGAGTGGGGTAGGTTTATTTTATGGTTTAGTTTTGTGGATATTTGCAAGGCGCATTACTGGGGGGTTATTACTAGGGCATGTGGCTAGTGTAGCTCTTTTGGGCTGGCTTGGTTGGCAAACTATGTCTTTGCGTCGTCAGGTTGTTTCCCTGGCACAACAAACTCAGATTTCTACTCCTAGTCCCGCCTTAGAAGAAACACTTTCAGATGATAAAAAGCAAGTAGCAAAAGTTGCCTCTGGTAATCACGTCAGTGGATTAATTAAGGGTTTGGGGGGCTTTTTGCCGGGAATAAAAAGGAATCTCCAACTACGGAAACTACTACTTTAGATAAAGCTGCCATTGATACGAGCGCGTCTGATACTGTCGTAGATGATACTGAGGAGATAGAATCTACTACAAGACCAGCTACTACTGAAACTCCTTTAGAAGAGACTACTGAGGCTAAATCTACCGCTGAAATGGAAGTCACAACCTCAATACCAGAACAGCCT
>CBZS010000394.1 GCA_000613065.1 Richelia intracellularis
AAGACTTGCGGTTGGCAGCATCGAAAATGAATGGAGTAGAACGTCGGGGCTTTCAAGGTGAGATGACGTTGAAATATTGCCAAGGTAGAGCAAGGTTAGCACAAACAGTATTCGGTTGGGGTAGAGAAAAATATAGAGTTAGGGTTAGGGGAAAAAACAACAGGGATAATCTGTGTGGGATTACAATCAGCCTTTAGCACAGCAAAGCGTTGCCAGGAGAAACAACCTCTTCTGTTGTGGCATTATCCCTGGGACAAATTGCAGAATCTGATTCTCAACAAGACCCAACATTTAAAACTTCCTTAGCCTATACCCGGTTAACAGCAACATCTGCACTAGTAAAACTCAAAGAACAGGGATTTAGCCAGGAGCAATTGCCTTGCGCCAGTACAATGGCACAAGTATTGAATCGAATGGGCTATGGTCTTCGTAAAGTAGTAAAAGCCAAACCTCAAAAAAAAATTCCACAAACGGATGATATCTTCAACAACATCAAAGAATTTGAGCCGCAATCAACAAACAAGCCTCAAAGTCAAAGGACTAAGCATGGATTGCAAAGCTACGGTTAATATCGGGGGTTATTCTCGTGGTGGAAAAACCAGACAAGACAATCAAGCTGAGGAACATGATATGGGATGCACAGAAAAATATACTCCCTGTGGGATTCTTGATGAAGATAGTGGGCAATTATTCTATATTAACTTTGGTAGTTCTTCTTATAAAACCAGGGATTTTATTGTTGATACTCTAATTGAATGGTGCAATACAATGACACCAGAACAAAAGCAGGATACCGAACTGATACAAATTAAAGTTGATAATGGTCCGGAAAGTAGTGGAGTAAGAACTCAATAAAAAAAAAGGATGGTTGAGTTTGTTGATCTGCTAAATATACCAATTCAATTGCTTTACTATCCTCCTTACCATAGTAAATACAATCCCATAGAGGCTTGTTGGGGTATTGTTGACCAGCATTGGAATGGGAGGGGGCGAAGCTTGTTGATGTTGAAGTCATGCTTTCCTGGGCTTCGAGTATGACTTGGAAAGGCTTATATCCTATCTTGAGTTTAAGTAAAACTGTTTACCAAAAAGGGATTTCTCTAACAAAGAAAGCTATGAAACAAGTGGAGTCTAGATTACAGCGAAATCCACTGTTGCCCAAATGGGATATCTTGATTCAACCGCTTTAGCTGGTAATTTATTTTTCAAAAATAACCTTAAATCGTCTCGAAGATTGTCCAGAAGACCTATCTTCAATAGAAAATAGTCGGTATCATCGTATTGACTATGATGCTAAGGCGATAGAAACACTTTTAGTTGACCTATTTTTAGAATCTTATCATCAGCCACCGCGACATATAATAATAGATTTAGATGTGACGGATGATTTAGTTCATGATCATCAAGAAGAAACATTCTTTAATCCGTATTACAAAGGATATTGTTATGGTCCCCTTTATATTTTTTGTGGTAAACATTTACTTGCTGCAAAACTTCGTGCATCCAACTTAGACCCGGCACCATGGGGGTTAGAAGAATTACAAAGAGTAATAAAAATAATACGCTCTCGATGGAGAAAGGTGAAAATCCTCGTCGACTCCAGCTATCCCAACCAATTCAGTATCGTGCATTCCAATAATATTCACAAAAAATACAACCCATAGTAGAGTTTTTTTAAAGCTTATTTCCTGGAGAAGCAGATTTAAAAAAAGATCCGGCAGCCTTTGTTAAGAACTCAGTTTGGTATTGTTCTCTTGACTATCAAACATTAGACAGTTGGAGCCGTAGTCGTCGTGTAGTAGCCAAGGTCGATTATAGCAATGAAGAAGTCAATCATCGATTTGTAGTGACTTCGCTCCCCATTAAACAAATTCCTCTAGGGCGACTTTATACTCAAAAATACTGTCCGCGAGGCAACGCCGGAAAATTATTTCAAAGAACAAAAATTAGATTTACAAAGTGATAGAACAAGTACACATACATTTGAGGGGAACCAATTACGTTTATGGTTTACAGCTATTGCCTACATTTTACTGAATAACCTGGGAGAAAAGTGCTTAGTAAATACAGAATTCAAAAATGCAACAATTGGAACTATACGCACAAAATTATTAAAGCTAGGGGCTGTGATTACGATTTGCAAACAACGAGTTTTAGTTTTAATTGCAATTAGTTGTGCTTGCCCTTACAAAGAAGGGCGTTTCAATGATTTATGAGCGTTTATCTCGACTACCTTGCCCTGGTTAATGAGATGATTGGATTAATAAGTAATAGCGCTCTCTGATTTGAAATAACTGTCCTGCTGGGTTAATTTACTTGATTTACCCCAACAAGTTGGTGTGTCAATTTTTATCACTATTTTGTTCTAATTTAAGTATATTTCAATTTGAATGTATTTTATAAATCTTTTGTATACTCGGTTTTTACTTCGTAGTCCTTGTCATCTGCAAGGAATTTGACAATGTGCCAATTAATTTATCCTAAATCTGGCTCATCCAAGTGTTTTTTTCTCACTTGTGAGAAATCCAGGCTAAGTGATCGATATCTTGTACTTTGATTTGTGATTCTGAAAAACTCATATTTCAAAAAGACAACATTTTGCGTTCGCACCTGCGGAATGTGGGCTAAAGCGATCGCGGTAGGAAGTTTATTGAATTTTCTTTGAAGCTTAAATTTATATATAAGTATAAAATTAACATACTGGTAACAGCTAAAGAAGTGTTTTATACTGAGTTTTATGGCAGTTTTACCTTTAGTTAATTTCTCTGTAAAACTCGGAAGGGATTAACTGTTTGTCGGAGTACTAGAGAGAACTAGTATGGTGATCTGACCACATAAAACTTGACTCACGGTTATATGTTGTGGTTTAAGTGAAACAGCCCATACAGGCGTGAAAGAAGATATTGGATTAGGCAATTTAGACTATATCGGTTTGTGCGTCGTATGAAGATATGGAAGACCTTATTATTGTATGTTTACTCTTAGGTTTAGATTTACCCAATCAGTATCAGTGTATGAAGGGAAGTAGTTCAAGGTAACCAAATGCTAGAAAAGTCTTCAGGTGCAAACTGGAGGCAAAAAATAATGGATGAGTTAATCAAGAAAATCATAGCAGCTCTAGGTTTTTCATTAAAAAAAATTCTATACTTGGATGTATTGACAAAACGCATTCGTTTTTAACTTTTCATAAACAAACTTTAAATTAATAGATAGCCCCCCAACGTCCAATTTGGGGGAGAAAAATAATTTTAATTCCTCAAACTTGGGGAATTAGAGGGTCTACCAGTAGTAAAGTCAGATTGACACTCTCAGGTCTAAAGACGCTGGATTTTACGCATACCCGAGGTTCCTTATAGAACCTATTTGGGATCTATTTACCAAGGTAAAAGTCCAATGCCCATCTGGGTTTTATGGTTCTTACAATCATTTATCATGATTTCTCGGTTTCTTGAATCCCCATAGTTACTAGGTTGGTTAAAACGGTTTTACTAAAGCCTTGGCATTTCAAGAAAAGATCCCACATGGCTTCTATAAACTCACCACTCAATTTAGCAATGTCAGAATTAGGATACTTACGAGAAAGCAAACCTAAATCTATTGACCAACAATTTCGCCAATTTGATCTGCCATCGATTTATCCAAACGAGCACCGTGAACTTGTACTATGCAAGAAGCCATATAATTTCCCCAACGGGCTGATTGTTGAACGTTCAAACCATTAGTTAATCCGTATAGCGTTCCCCCCGCAAAGTAATCTCCTGCACCAACAGTATCAACAGCTTTAGCTGGAAATCCGGGAATCCGAACAATTTCTTTGTCTTGTACTACTAGACAGCCATCAGCACCATCCGTAATAAATGCAGTGTCAACCATGCTGCCAATTTTACTAGCGCAATCTTCAAGAGATTCAGTTTGACAGAAATGACGGGCTTCATCAGCATTGCAAAATACGACATCGCAGTATTTTGTCACCAATTCGTGAAAATCATCGCTGAAGCGACTGACTAAAAATAAGTCGGAAAAGGTAAAAGCTATTTTGACATCGTGACGCTTGGATTGCTCCATAGTCTGAATACTAGCTTTTTTGGGATCTGGTGCATCCCAAAGATAGCCTTCCACATAACTATATTTACACTGAGCTAATTTTTCTACGTCAATATCTGTGGGAGCTAAAGTCGTGGAAACTCCCAAATGAGTACACATAGTACGTTCGGCATCAGGAGTTGTTAGAACTAAACAAGTTCCTGTGGTACCGTGATTCTCATCGGTGGGGTGAACATCAAAATGAATCCCTGCTTCTAGTAAATCTTGGCGATAAAATTCACCGTTGGTATCGCGAGAAACCTTACCTGAATAAAAACCCTTACCACCACTTTGAGCGATCGCAATCATTGTATTAGCAGCAGAACCACCGGAACTTAATTCTAGGGAATGGTGTTTCAATTCCTGCAATAATCGCCCCTGCTTTTCAGAGTCCATCAGGGTCATACCACCGCGATTTAGGTCATGTTCCCGAACGAAATCGTCTTCTACTAATGCCAAAATGTCTACCATTGCGTTACCTACGCCAAAGACATCTACTGACTTAGAATGTTCTGCTGTCATTGAATTTAAGTTTCTACTAAAGCTGCAATCTCAGTTTAGGGTAATTCCTGTCATTTACAGAACCTATTTGGGATCCATTAACCAAGGTACAAGTTCGATAACCATTTGGTTCTCATGATTACTTCAGCCATTTATTATGATTTTTCCGTTTCTTAAATCCCCTTCAAGAAAAGGCACTAAATAGCCTCTATATAAGTTGATTGCTAGTGCTAAACAAGTGGTGATTTTTGCTTTCTTTCTTATTGTAGGCAGAAGATTAAATATGCTCACATCATTACTTCTAGAGGACAACCAATAAAGCCAAATATTAATCAGTATATGAAGGGAAGTAGTTCAAGGTAACCAAATGCTAGAAAAGTCTTCAGGTGGAAAACTGGAGGCAGACAATAATGGATGAGTTAATCAAGAAAATCGCCGCATTAGGACTACCTGGGATTATCTTAGTTGTAGTCATGGCAACTAGTGGTTTAACCGGTGCTGCTGCAATTACTGCGGCTTTAGCCTTTTTACCTGGTCCTGCGGGAATGTTGGGAGGTATTGGAGTATTAGGTTTAACGGGATTGATTACAGACGCTTTGGCTAAAGTTGGGTTAGAGGATTTGTTAACAGGGGTTTATTGCTTGAGACGACAGTCATAACACCAGGGTAAATTATTAGAGGAAGTTAGTTCTTTATGCCTATTTGATGGGGATTTAAGAGCAAGGCTTAAAGTCACGATTACAGATGGATGCGGTTGCAGTACCGTAGTCCACGAAAACACAACAGATGACACTAAAGAAGTTGTAGCCATCTTAGAGCGCTTCCCTGGTATGACTCGCGCTCACCATCGAGATTTTAGAAGTTCTCAGCCAGTTGTTCCACTCAGGGATGGCTCAACTGTGAGGACTTGGAAAAATAAATTTGGAGTTGACCATGTTTTCATTGCCGATAGAAATGAAAATATGGTTTATGGTGGTTTTGTGGGTTGGATTCACAGCGAAGGATTGTATTCGGCAATTTCTCGGATTCGTCGTGATTATGGGTAAGTCCTGAATCCGTTATCCAAATGCAGATTATTTCCCGCAAATCAAAATTGCGTATAGAATCTAAAATCTAAAATCCAAAATCCAAAATCGAATGACCAATCAATCTGTTCCAGAAATTCCCTCTTATACTTGGAGTCGTCCCATCGGTTTAGGTTGGGATAAACCCTATACTGTTCGCTACCCCAGTAATATTGATGATGGTCCTTGGCATGGAATGCCTTTAGGAGGTTTTGGTGCGGGTTGTATCGGTCGTTCTTCCAGGGGAGATTTTAACCTTTGGCACGTTGATGGCGGAGAACATATCTTCCAAAATATCCCCGGTTGTCAATTCAGTGTATTTGAGTCAACTAGCACATCTTCCCAGGCTTATGCTTTGTGTACTCAAGCACCGGAGGATGGTACTTTAGCAGCTTGGCAATCGTATCCTCATGATGACAAAGGAACCTATCATGCTTTATATCCTCGCAGTTGGTTTGTGTATGAGGGAGTATTCCAAGCAAATCTCAGTTGCGAGCAGTTTTCGCCGATTTGGGCACACAACTATCAAGAAACTAGCTATCCGGTAGCGGTATTTTTGTGGAAAGCACACAACCCTACCAACGCACCTATTAGCCTCAGTATTATGCTCACCTGGGAAAATATGGTGGGTTGGTTTACCAATGCTCTCAAGTCCCCGGAGTTGAAAATCCGGGATGATGGCAGTCCGGTTTATGAATATCAACCCCGATTGGGTGAAAGTAAAAATAATTTTAATTCTCTAGTTAAAAATACTGGTGCGGTCGCTTGCAATATGGGTCGTGTTGGTATGGATAAACTAGTACAAGAAGGTGAGGGAAGTTGGTGTATTACCATTCGCAAACATAGCAAGTTAGAAATATTTCATCACACTCGCTGGAATACCCAAGGTACAGGGGAAGAGTTGTGGCAGAGTTTTAGTGAAGATGGTTCTTTGCCCAATGTTGTGGATGAAACTCCCGCACAAGAAGGAGAACAAATTGGTGTAGCTTTAGCTGTACGCTTTACTTTGCAACCAGGGGAGAGTGTAGAAATCCCTTTTACCCTATCCTGGGATTTACCAGTGACAGAATTTGCTCAGGGGGTAAATTACTACCGTCGATACACTGATTTTTTTGGTCGTAGTGGTAACAATGCAACAGCGATCGCATTTAGTGCACTGAAAAAATATCGCAGTTGGCAAGAAAAATAAAAAAATGGCAGCAACCAATCCTAAATCGTCCAGATTTACCCGACTGGTTAAAAATGGCACTCTTTAATGAGTTGTATGACCTCACCAGTGGAGGGACTTTATGGAGTGCATCCACAAAAAAAGACCCCATCGGACAATTTGCCGTATTAGAATGCTTGGATTACCGTTGGTATGAAAGCCTTGATGTACGTTTGTATGGTTCTTTTGGGTTGTTGTTGCTGTTCCCAGAATTGGAAAAGGCTGTAATTAGAGCTTTTGCCAGGGCAATTCCCAAAAGTGACGAACGCACCCGTGTGATTGGCTATTACTATACCATTGGTGCGGAAAGTCCCATGGCAACTCGTAAGGTAGTAGGTGCTACACCCCATGATTTGGGCGCACCTAACGAGCATGTCTGGGAAAAGACTAATTATACGGCTTACCAAGATTGCAATTTGTGGAAGGATTTAGGCTCTGATTTTGTCTTGCAAGTATACCGAGATTTTCTGTACACGGGTGCAGATGATGTGGAATTTCTGGCAGAATGTTGGGATGCCATTGTGCAAACCCTTGATTACTTGAAAACCTTTGATATTGATGAAGATGGGATTCCCGAAAACTCCGGCGCACCAGATCAAACTTTTGATGATTGGAAATTGAGGGGCGTGAGTGCTTACTGCGGAGGACTCTGGTTAGCAGCCTTAGAAGCTGCGATCGCAATTGGTAATATTTTAAGTAGCAGCTTTGTAGAAACACCGTTTGTTGCATCTCCACAGGCAATGGTCACTACTTATGAGGCATGGTTAAAACAGTCACATCCTGTATATGAGGAAAAACTGTGGAATGGGCAATATTACCGTTTGGATAGTGAGAGTGGTTCTGACCTGGTGATGGCAGATCAACTATGCGGACAATTTTATGCTCGGTTATTAAATTTACCAGATATTGTTACTAGCGATCGCGCCCTGTCTGCATTACAAACGGTGTATGATGCTTGTTTCCTTAACTTTTGTAATGGTAAATTTGGGGCAGCAAATGGTCTACGTTCCAATGGTTTTCCAGAAAATCCCCAAGCTACCCATCCTCTAGAAATTTGGACAGGGATTAACTTTGGAATTGCTGCTTTTTTAATTCAAATGGGAATGAAAAATGAAGGGTTAACCCTCACAAAAACAGTGGTACAGCAAATTTATGACAATGGTTTGCAGTTCCGTACACCAGAAGCAATTACAGCTACAGGTACATTTCGTGCAAGCACTTATTTGAGAGCTATGGCAATTTGGGCAGTTTATTTAATTTTGAGTGAGTAAAGAAAGTAAATCCAAATAAAAAGCGCTAAATGTCGTTTAATTCCATTTAAGAATAGACTCATCATGAGAAGACAAGTGATATCAATTCTGGTTGAACTGGAATGATATAATTTCTTTGAGAATTTCAAGGGGGCAAAGCAAGTCCCTTATGCCTAAACGCATAAATTTAGAACCTCACTTTTCGGCAGAAGAGTTCTTTAACTTTTACCGCCAAGCATCTGACCCAATTGAACGAACACGCTATCAAATAATTTGGTTGCTGGCACAAGGAAGGCTGACAGAAGATGTTGCAAAGGTAACAGGCTACTGCCGTAACTCGATATATCGTTTGGGTGCGACTCTTTTAGTAAGAGGGGGAGTGGAACTTAGACAGGTATTGGAAGAGGTGGAGGGGTAGTAGAACAACCAGCTTTGAGAACTTGCTTGATCAAAGGAATACCACTAGAGTACAAAGCCAGGTGATTGGGTTTATGTTCTTGTTGTAGATGAAACTGCCAATACTCATCCCAATCGCCACTGATGTATAAAGAACCCAGGGGTAAAACAGCCTCAGCACCCCTCATGGTCCATCTAGCCCTAGTGATATCCATCCTGTCTTTAATCAGGTGACGACAAGGACCCTCAATCACCCCCGTGGCGATGGGGAATCCAGCTGTTAAGCTGAAGTTACCCTTTGACTAAAAACGAACTCTATGCTTATTGAGACTTACAGAGATTTCAAGTCCAAGCTTGCTGGGTACAAATCATGCTAATTCGGAGTAAATCTATTGCTCTTTGTTGTATAGCTTTAGGCTGAGTAATCTTCTCAAAAACCAGGAACATATCCCACTAATATAATTTTGTTAATCCAAATATGGATTGTTGCAAGAGACAAAAAAGCATCAAAACAAGCTGAAATTCTTTCCCATGTGACAACAAACAAGACGACGATATTTTTTTTGAAACCATGGGAAACAACGTTCTTGTTGAAAACGTGGGACGGAAATTTTAATGGGTCAACCCTTGTTCTTCTTTGTCTTCCAAACCCCCTTGGGCCATTGCGGCCTAATACCACGTCTAGGTAAAGCAGCGCGCTAATCCTTCGAATCGTAGCCTTCGTCAGCAGCAAGCACTTTCAAGCGTTTACGGGGTTTCCCGCGTTTGTTGGTCTTAACCTTTACACTGTCTAGAAGTGGTATCACCTGATCTGTTTCACTACCATTGGCAGGTGTGGTGCGATTGGATAAAGGCATTCCTGAGCCTTCAGTAAGAGTGTGTATTAAAATACCCTTTCCTTTCCCACCGTAAGCAACACCATCACCACCGCCCTTTCCAGGGGTAAAAAGACCCGTCCACCCCGCCATAACTCCAGTTGATTAACCCTTTGTCTTGTCCAATCCCCAATATTCGTGCTTGTAAAGCGTCTAAGATCCCGTCCAACTGCCAACGTTTGAGCCATCGATGTGCAGAGCTCTTTGATGCCCATATTTCTCCTTTTGTAACGTCACACCAACGACACCCTGTTATCAATATATACAGTAAGGTATTGAGTACATAACGAAATGAAGAATGTGGCATTCCTCGTTCGCGTTTCTCTGGCGGTTTCGGAAAAATATCCTCAAACAAAGACCACTCCAAATTACTCAGTCCTTCAAAACGTCCAGCCATCAGATGATATAACCCCTGATATAACCCCTCTTACTCAACAGGCATATTATCAACTTCTGTTATTAGTGGGATATGATCAGGGTAAGCGCATCTAATTTTGTAGTGAAAATTACAGATTTTTGTACAGGATTGTGAATCATGTCTTGATTCTCAAGTGCGAACGCCAACGACGGGCACTTCGTGCCAAAGGGCAGGCTACGCCAACGCCCTTTGGGGGGGTACTGGAGGGGCATCCCCAAAGGGCGTTGACGCAACTGGGGAACCCTTCCCTAGATTTGGTGGTGCCAGGTAGGGGTATCCAGACCTTGAGTAAGCCCAATAAACACTCATACCCCCACCTGGCACTCCCCTACGCCACCCAATCTTCCCCAGTTGCTGGAACACTCGTGGGGCACAAAAATGGAAATTTAAGTATTAAAGAAGTTAAGTAGTATGCTAAGGACCCAAAGGGTCTATCTGAACTGAACGGCTTAGTCTAATGGTATCTCTGACAAGAAGGCTTGCGCCTACGGGTTTCAAATCTTCAAAACCAAAGATTAAAAGCTCAAAAAATTTGAGTATAGCCAATGCCACTGCATTGACAGAAAAAATGTCATTTTTGGTGTGTTTCTATTTCTCAACTGCAAACTTTGCATAACCAACACAATTGGGTTGGTGTTAAATGGGTTGTCATGGTTGTGCGGGTACCACATCTTTGCAATCAAACAACCCGTGAAGTTCAGTTTTATCTAACTAGTTTTAATTGTGATCCTCGTAACTTAGGACAAGTGATTCGTCTTCATTCGGGTGTGGAAAATGGGTTGCATTGGACTTTAGATATCACTTTTTCTGAAGATGGTTGTCGTGTCCGTACTGGTCATTCTCCACAAAACTTAGCACTTCTGGGGCGAATAGCTCTTAATGCTTTAAACCTAGAGCAATCTTTGAAACGTAGTAATCGCCAAAAATCTAATAGAGCTGCTATGGATAATAATTATATGCTGACTGTTCTTACTGCTTGTTTATCCCAACATGATGATGATACCTTTCAACCCGCTTGTCAATAGAATTTGAGATGGGCTTACCCTGGTGTTCTAACCCACAAATGCTGTCTGAGTCTAACCAACTAACTATCTGTTCAAATAGTTCTCGTGCTTGTGACCAAAACATACCTTGATTTGATGTAGATCCTTGCATAGGGTGTGGAACTGTTCCTGTTTTTTCACTTTTTACAAGCCAATTCCATCAAGTACATTTTTGGCTGTCAATACTACTCTGGTTGACTTGTCATTTATTATTATATTATTATACTCCGTACTACCAAAAGAGTCGCACCCAATTGATATTATTAAAGTTAATCTTCGTTTTGTCTTTTTCGGGCTAACTCTAATTGGTGCTTTCTTTCCATTAGACGGGCTTTTTTCTCTAGAGTAAGCCTATCAAAACATTGTGGACAGGAAATTTCCTCTTCATAGTGGGGGTGTTGAGTATCACTTTCAGAAATCGGATGTCCGCAACTAGGACACATCTCGTAATGACCTGGTTCTAATCCGTGACTTACCGCTACCCGTTCGTCAAAAACAAAACACTCTCCTGACCATAAACTTTCCGTAACTGGTACTTCCTCTAAATACTTGAGGATGCCACCTTTGAGATGGTATATCTGTGAAAAACCCTGCTCCAACATAAAGGATGTAGCTTTTTCACAACGAATACCACCAGTACAAAACAAAGCTACCTTTTTATGTTTTTTGGGGTCTAAATTTTGTTTAACATACTCCGGAAATTCACGAAAGGAATCTGTGTGGGGATTTTTTGCCCCTTGAAAAGAACCAATACTGACTTCATAATCATTGCGGGTATCAACTACTGTCACTTCTGGATCTTGAATAATTTGATTCCAGTCTTGGGAATTTACATAGGTTCCCACACGTTTGCTGGGATCTATTTCTGGTAAGCCAATAGTGACGATTTCCTTCTTTAAACGCACCTTCATCCGAGCAAATGGTGGTGTATCCACATAGGACTCTTTGTGTTCTAAATCTACTAAAAGGGGATCCCTACGTAGGTAACATAAAACAGTAGCGATCGCTTCTGGTGTACCTGCAATTGTGCCATTAATTCCTTCTGTCGCTAGAAGAATGGTTCCTTTTATACCTTGAGCTTGACAATAGGATAATAAAACAGGCTGGCGAACGCTAATATCAGGCAATTTGATAAATTTATAAAATGTAGCAATAGTAATAGTCATACAGTTGTAAATTTGGCGTTGCTGAATCAGGGGATGATTTCACTAAATTTTCAACGATTTCTCAATGGTTTCAAACGCTAATTCATCCCGCACTTATGCAACGCCGTAAATTTTATATTTTTCTATGTAGCTTACTTTTTTGCGGGATTGTAGAATTGCAGTGGCTTCTGTAAATATACTTGCTCAGGTATGTATGGGTTGTAAATTAATCTCTATCCTGGTTTTTTAGAAAATATTGATATAAATAGGTAGACAAGTATCAAACTGTAAAAATTATTTGTAATGTAATTTTTACAGCCTTCGGATTTCACCGCTACAAATTGTTCAAGTTTACTCCCTACCTCCTAAGCTACTTCTTCTCGTACTTGGTAAGTATAAAGAATTAATATTACTATTTTAAATCTTTACTATTTAAATTTAACCCACATTCCGCAGCTGCGAGCGCAAAATGTTGTATTTTTGAAATATGAGTTTTTCTGAATCACAAATAAAAGTACAAGACATCGAACACTTAGGCATAGTGGCAGGGATTATTGATGAAATTAGTTTGGTTGATTTGTTCAACCAACTGCTTGGAACTCATCCCCAAGAAATAATCAGCGCAGGCCAAGTGGTCAAAGTAATGATTATCAATGGCTTAGCCTTTATCAGTGCACCACTATACACCAATATATTTATTTGAGAAGTTCTTTTAAGGGATTGCAAGGGAACATTTCTTGGGAGAGGGAATACAACCAGAACATTTGAACGATGAACCGTTGGGCAGAGTCTTAGACAAAGTATATGATGCAGCAGGATTAACGGAAATTTTTATCCGAGTCCCACTATCAGCAGCAGATAGATTTGGAGTGAAAATGGACAGCTTCCACTTGGATTCAAGTTCATTTCATGTACATGGGGATTATGGAACAGGTACTGATGATGAAGCATGAGCACAATCAGGATTAATTACAATTACATATGGTTATTCTAGAGACCAGCGACCAGATTTGAAACAATTTATCCTTGACTTGATGTGCAGTGGTGATGGAGATATTCCTTTGGGCACCTCGAAAAATTGAGTAAGTAGCTCGCGAGATGAGAGTATAGGGAGAGCAGAAGCTGGGCTTTAATCGCCATGGAATTAAAAAAAGTAGGGGAAGTTGAACAGCGATACCAGAAGTTAGAAAGCAAGAAGACCCTGTTGATGAAGTTAGACGAGACGGTGCCGTGGTCATAATTTCGTCCGATTTTAGAACAAGTCCATGACAAGCCCAGAAAAAATAATGCTGGCCGAAAGCCCATAGATGCAATAGTCATGTTCAAAATGCTTGTGCTGCAACAACTGTACAACATCAGTGATGAAGAACTCGAGTACCAGGTCAATGACCGACTATCGTTCATGAGATTTTTGGGCTTGGGGCTAGCAGAACCAGTACCAGATGCAACTACAGTTTGGTTCTTTCGGCAGCAGTTGAAGTAGCAGGGTCTTATTGAATAACTGTTTGAGCAATTAATTTGATAGGGACCTGAGAGACCAAGGCTACCAAGCTAAGGGGGGTCAAATAGTAGATGCCACAGTGATTCCAGTTCCCAAGCAGCATAATGCTAAGGAAGAGAAGCAAAAACTTGCCCAAGGATAAATTCCCGAAAGTTGGCAGCAAAAGCCTCATGGCTTGTCCCAGAAGGATACCGATGCTCCCTGGACAAAAAAGAATGGTCAGAGTTCCTTTGGTTATAAAAACCACATCGATACTGATGTGGAGTACGCTTTTATTCGTCGCTATCAAGTCACGGATGCCTCAGTGCATGATTCCCAAGTGTTAGGGGCACTGTTGGATGAGCAAAACCAGGGGGAAGAGGTTTGGGCAGATAGTGCCTATGGTAGTGAATCTATTGAATGGATTTTACAGATTTTACAATTCCTCTGTCACATTCATGAACGAGCCTACGGCAATCATCCATTGACTGCAAAACACAAAGAAGATAATCCAGAGCGTTCTCAAGTCAGAGCTAAGGTCGAACACGTTTTTGGTCACTGGGTTAATGAAATGGGAGGCAAGTTAATGGGTTCCATTGGTAAGGAGTAAGTCAAGGCGACTATTGGAGTGAAGAATTTAGTCTACAACTTCAAACGTTATGGATTTTGGGAGAATAAAAATCCTAAAGCTGTGGGATCATTGCGTCTAAATTGGCTCTATTGAGCCAGATTTCAACTATAAACCGTTCCGGTTGAGCGATTTTTTGCCCAACTTCACTTTCTTGTAGTTCTTCGAACCCCCTCTGATTACCTAAGACTTGATTAATCGAGGTGCCCGTAATAAACAAACTTCAAAAATATAATCAATCCAAAATTATCAAAATCCAAATTCAAAATTATTATGACTCAATCTCCTATGTCCTCCCAACCAGCAAACGGAACGCACAATCCCCCTTTAGATACAGAATATCGGGATTGGGAATTACGCATGGCAAAATTAGTGGGTTTGGAAGAAGAATACCAAGTTCCAGATACTGCTGTACCAGTTCAGTCCAATTCCAATAATTTACAAACAGAAATTGATGAGCAACAAGCAGTTCAGACTCAACACAAATTATCATCTAATCCATTTGCTAAAGCTGCTTTAGTCGGTACAGCCACTCTAATTATGGTGATGTTCGCGGGAATATTCTTAACTCAAATCATGAGTGGTGGAGCTAGAAAACCCAGGACTCAAACCTTAACACGAGAAACCACACCTAAACCGACTGCAACACCACGCTTACAAAAATTAGAGACAGAAGTAGAGACTTTAAAAACCAAGTTAGCTCTGGCTGAACAAGCAAAGGGTGTCAAAGCTGCACAGCAACAGTTAAGAAGATTGAGAACTCAACCGAGTAAACCTAATGTTACTCCATCCCCACAGACACAACCTACAGCTTCTGTAAAAACACCAACCCCCGTTAGAACAGTGGCTCGAGAAGTTGAGCGAGTAGTGAGAGTTCCCTCTAACCCACCAGTGAATGCATTCCCCGCTCCAATACCCCCCACTGTTAATAACCAAGCACCAACAGTGGAGATTACTCCACCAACTCCACCAGATCCCCTCAAAGAATGGTCAAGATTGGCAAAGTTGGGTAGTTATGGTGAGGTCTCTAGTAATCAAAAATATGGTGTAAATAATGCTAACTCTACACCTCCACCAATTAGAGAGATGGAATTTAGGAGACCTAATAGTATAAGTAGACGGGATGATAATAGACAAGTAGCTAGAAGTCGTGTAAGTCAAACAAGTCATCCTGTGGGCAAGTCAACCGTAATTGGAAGTAGTGTTAGAGGGGTGCTAGCTACAGCCATTTTTGGAGAAACTTCCACAGCCACCTCACGCAGTAGACGTAACAATCTCGATAATTCTGATGAAAATGTATTTGTGGTACGTCTCACAGAACCATTAAAAACTCAGGACAATGATGTTGCCTTACCCGAAAATACAGAGTTGTTAGTTAAGGTAGATTCCTTTTCCCGAGAGGGAGTAGCACGGCTTAAGGCAACTAAAGTAATGATTCAGGAAGATAATCGACTAACAAAAAAAAATGTATCCCCAAATGCCCTAGCTATTCGCGGAGTTAACGGTAAGCCCTTAATTGCTGAGCAGTATACAGATAATGGTTCTTCCACAGTATTGAGGGATGCAGGATTATTTGTTTTCGGTGGGTTGGGTAAAGCCGGAGAAATTATTAATCGCCCGGAGTCTAACGTAACCACAACAGCTAACAATACTACTATTACCAGTAGCGATCCCAATCGAGATGTGTTAGCAGGTTTAGTAGAGGGGGGTATGAGAACTGTTGTACCCCAAATTACACGGCGCAATCAAAGTTCTATTGCCAGAATGAGAAATAGACGTACTAATGTGTGGTTTTTACCAGCAGGGACAAAGGTGGAAGTATTTGTTAATCAAAGAGTACGATTCTAACTCATTACCGGGTGTATCTCAAGTATCAATCTAAAATCTAAAATTTAATTACAATGAGAAACATTTATCTTCCTATAATTAACCCAATCAACTCTCATTTCCGTTCTTTAATTGGGTTAATTATAGGAACTTCAGTTTTCTTTTTCTCTGGTAGTGTATTAGCAAATAATGCAGTTATCCGTTCAATTTTTTATTGCCAAGCACAGGGTTTAGGTGGTGCAATAGCAACTATCAAAGTCTGGTTTAAACAAGGTACAAACTTAAGTTTTATTCCTGCAGGAGAAACAATTAGAAAAGTTTGGTTAGATGATCCTTCTCAGGTTACATTAGATTTTAATGGCCCGATGTGCTTACAATTTAGCTCAGTAAATGGTAATACAAGTAACTGTGAACAATCAGCTGCAAATGTAATTCATCTACGCAGAATTAAAAAATTAAATATTCCCGGGCTTACCAGCAATAATAATAAAACTATGTTGACGGTGGTAACAGAAAAAGGAGGTAAAAAAAAGTTATATGCTTTTCAGGTAATTTATGGTCTTGGTAGTCCAGAATATAAAACACTAGCGGTTTTTGCTGATCCACCATCTGCTAGAACACCTTCTTGTGTAAGGGTTCCGTAGTTATAAAAGACTCAACATAAGTCAAAGGCATTACATTTGATTGAGATAAGAGTAGCTAAGATGTTGATAGCGAAGCAGGAGTCGAGTCCTTGTATTAATGGATCAGGTTAATGCCATGATGAATGCAGAGATGGCTCGTAAATTCCTGAGCAATTCCAAATTAAAAAATTTAGGATGAGTCAGTGGTAGGGAAAACGCTTCTCTGGGAGAGCATAAAGTCAATCAAATGCTGCCAACTGTCAAACAGCAAATACTTGGTGAGGTGAAGAATATCGGCGTTGCTAAATCAGGGGATGATTTCACTAAATTTTCAACGATTTCTCAATGGTTTCAAACGCTAATTCATCCCCTGATTCAGCAACGCCAGAATATCTTGAAAGAATCCTTTGCGAGTGCCGCGGTGCAAACGGATTTGTTGGTAGGATTTATCAACCAAGTGCAAAATGGTGTGGAAGAGAAAAGCCAAGAGATTAGGTGCTTTTTGAAAAATAAATTATCAGCAAAAGCGGTTGAATAAACATATCCCATTTGGGCAAAAGTGGATTTCGCTGTAATCTAGACTCGACTTGTTTCATAGCTTTCTTTGTTAGAGAAATCCCTTTTTGGTAAACAGTTTTACTTAAACTCAAGATAGGATATAAGCCTTTCCAACTCATACTCGAAGCCCAGGAAACCATGACTTCAACATCAACAAGCTTCGCCCCCCCATTCCAATGCTGCTCAAGAATACCCCAACAACCCTCTATGGAATTGTATTTACTATGGTAAGGAGGATAGTAAAGCAATTGAATTCGTATATTTAGGAGATCAACAAACTCAACCATCCTTTTTTTTAATTGAGTTCTTACTCCACTACTTTCCGGACCATTATCAACTTTAATTTGTATCAGTTCGGTATCCTGCTTTTTTTCTGGTGTCATTGTCTTCCACCATTGAATTAGAGTATCAACAATCAAATCCCTAGTTTTATAAGAAGAACTACCAAAGTTAATATACAATAATTGCCCACTATTTTCATCAAGAATCCCACAGGGAGTATATTTTTCTGTGCATCCCATATCATGTTCCTCAGCTTGATTGTCTCCTCTGGTTTTTCCACCACGAGAATAACCCCCGATATTAACCGTAGCTTTGCAATCCATGCTTAGTGGTTTGACTTTGAGGCTTGTTTGTTGATTGGGGCTCAAATTCTTTGATGTTGTTGAAGATATCATCCGTTTGTGCAATTTTTTTTGAGGTTTGGCTTTTACTACTTTAGGAAGACCATAGCCCATTCGATTCAATACTTGTGCCATTGTACTGGCCCACGGCAATTGCTCCTGGCTAAATCCCTGTTCTTTGAGTTTTTCTAGTGCCGATTTTGCTGTTAACCGGGTATAGGCTAGGCTAAGGAAGTTTTAAATGTTGGGTCTTGTTGAGAATCAGATTCTGCAATTTGTCCCAGGGATAATGCCACAACAGAAGAGGTTGTTTCTCCTGGCAAGGCTTTGCTGTGCTAAAGGCTGATTGTAATCCCACACAAATTATCCCTGTTCTTTTTTCCCCTAACCTTAACTCTATATTTTCTCTACCCCAAGGGAATACTGTTTGTGCTAACCTTGCTCTACCTTGGCAATATTTCAACGTCATCTGAGCTTGAAAGCCCCGAGGTTCTACTCCATTCATTTTCCATGCTGGCAACCGCAAGTCTTCTATTTGTTTGTGATCTTGTTAATGATTTGGGTTCCTCTGCTGGGTCTAGCATACTCCAAAATACTTGCCCCTGTTTTTTTACTCATCAACATTACATCTTACTTTCATTAGTAAATTCTTTCTTATAAATCACCTTAAGGGTGGGTGAGCAAGAGAGAGGGTAAATGGTGTTGGCCATGTCCAAAGTTGTGTTCCAGATGATAGCCCTTGGTTTTGAGGACATTGTGGTTTTCATTTTCTGTTTTCCAGCGACTTCTACCCGCACTAACCACCGAAGCTACAGTCTCAGGTGTCAGTTCATGGCGAGTAATGAAGGGATTTTGGTAAAGTACTTTGCCATCGGATTGGCGAGTGAGTGTTAGTTCACACCAATTAACTGCCAAGGCAGGCTGGGTATCTCTCAAGGGAATATTATTGACATAGCGATAGCGGTAAATTTGTTTCGAACACTTGTGCCATTGGCTAGTTTCTAAGGTTTTAAGCT
>CBZS010000395.1 GCA_000613065.1 Richelia intracellularis
AACTTAGGACAAGTGATTCGTCTTCATTGGGGTGTGGAAAATGGGTTGCATTGGACTTTAGATGTCACTTTTTCTGAAGATGCTTGTGGTGTCCGTACTGGTCATGCTCCACAAAACTTAGCACTTCTGGGCGGAATAGCTCTTAATGCTTTAAACCTAGAGCAATCTTTGAAACCTAGTAATCGCCAAAAATCTAATGGAGCCGCTATGGATAATAATTATATGGTGACTGTTCTTACTGCTTGTTTATCCCAACATTATGATGATACCTCTCAACCCGCTTGTCAATAGAATTGGAGATGCGCTTACCCTGCTTTGTATACATGGCTGGACAAAAGTGATGTCAAAGAATACAGCCATAGGGTTATAAACAAATCTGCGATCGTTTTTTCACCTCATTTTGATGATGAAACTCTTGGTTGTGGTGGAATGATGATTAAGAAAAAGCGAGCTGGGGCAGATGTTAAGCTAGTTTTTATGACAGACGGGAGTAAGTCCCATAGCAATTTGATTCCAGAAGATGAATTAACAAAAATTCGGTCGAATGAAGGTATCGCTGCAGCTCAATCTATGGGTATTGATAAGGATAATGTTTTTTTACTTGGGTTTGAAGAAACAAAATTAAAATAACATTATGATTTAGCCGTAGAGAAAGTTATTCAGATTCTACAAAAATATCAACCGGAATAAATTTTTATTCCTTACCAGAAAGAACCATTCTTATGGTCAGAAGACCATCTATGTACAACTAGAGCCCTCAAAACAGCATTACAATCTTCTCAAAAAAATGCAGTTATTTATGAATATCCTATATGGTTCTGGTATCATTGGCCTTGGGTATATTTAATTAATAAAAATATGTGGCTAACTCAAATTATACTCAAACATACTGTAATGTCTAATTTTGGTTTGCGCTCATTAAAGGACTTCACATGTTCCATATATATAGGGGATATTTTAGAGCAAAAACGTAATGCCCTGGCTCAACATAAATCACAGGTGACACGTTTGATTGATGATCCAAGATCGTCAACTTTGAATGATGTATCAAATAGACAATTCTTACAACAGTTCTTTAGAGAGCGGGAAGTTTTTCAACGATACGAGCATTCTACTACTTAATAAATGTAATGGACATCTCCGGAAATGAATGTGGAGATATAAAGTTTTGTATCTCGAACAATGATTTTGGATTACATATGTATAGATAATTTTTGGAGGTACCTAATATATTTTGGGTCTGAAAAATAATCATAAAAATTGACTTATCAATATTTATCAATATTTCCCATTCCCTACCTATCATCCTCATCTCAGTGAGAATATGAATAGAATCTACCCAGACTTTCCTACAGTAATCACTCTCGTCACTAGTATAAATTGAGTCTCTATATACTTCCTATCTCATGCGTATAAACCCTTGAAATTATTTAGAGCAAGGAGGTAGGTTATGCGTGTATTTGTTACCGGAGCTTCTGGTTTTATTGGCTCCCAGCTTGTACGGTGGTTGTTAGAGCAGGGTCACGAAGTACGGGTTCTGGATAATTTTAGTTCTGGGAATCCCGAACTCCTTGGTTCTGCGGTGAAATGGGTGGAGTTAATCGAGGGGGACATCAGAGATATGTCCACACTCCAGAAGGCTGCTAATCGTATGGAAGTTATCTTTCATCTAGCGGGATTAGTTTCCTTTGTGGAATCGATTGAAGACCCATTGCGTGCCCAGACAGTTAATTGTACAGGAAGTTTACAGGTACTGGAAGCCGCTCGTCTGGCTGGTGTAAATCGGTTAGTACAAGCATCTTCATCTGCGGTATATGGTAATAATGAATGTCTGCCTGTAAGTGAAGGGGAATTACCTCAACCTTTATCACCTTATGCAACCACAAAGCTATCGGCGGAATACAGTGGTAAGCTTTATACTCACCTATATGATGTAGAAACTGTATCTTTACGTTTCTTTAATGTTTATGGTCCGCGTCAGGATCCTGGTTCCCCCTATGCAGCGGTGGTTCCAAAGTTTATTGAAGCTTTATGTGCTGGGAAACAGCCAATAATCTATGGTGATGGGCAACAGTCCCGTGATTTTATTTTTGTAGGTGATATTGTTCGGGCATTATGGACAGCAGCAATTACCCCTGGTATTGGGGGTGAGGTTTTTAATGTTGGTTCTGGTAAACAGCATAGTATTTTGTATTAAGTATTTTAGCGATCGCTAAAATACTTAATACAAATGCTGAACCCAATTTTGTTCCTGCTCGTACTGGTGAAGTGCGTCACTCCTGTGCAGATGTTTCTTTATTTGCTCAAAAGGCTAATTTTCATGTACTTACAGAATTATCTGAAGGATTGAAAACTACTGTGGATCCTTGGCAGCAAAGGTTACGCGAATTTTCGAGCATTTCGTAAATAATTAGTGACTCAAATCCCCGACTTTTAAATCAGTCAGGGATTTACAGTATCTTGTTCTTGCTCCCTGGAAGGATACTGTTGTTCATTCAGGGGTAATGCTTCTACCAGAATCTCGCCGTCACAATAGAATGGTGCGGCTAATTGAACTAAGCCTGCAAAAGGCAGGCTAAACAATATGATTTTGTGTATTACTGATCAACATATATTTTTATCAGTGATACACAAAATCAGTATTAATACGATGTGTGCAAGATGTCAGAATATTCCTGTTCCCTAACTCAACAAATGAGTTGAATTTGGTCAAAGTGCTGGTTTTATGAATTCTGAAAGTTTGATGTAGTGCGGGCATCTTGCCCGCTTCTTGAGAAAAGGGAGCGAAACGCTCCCACTAAAAATTTTTACCTATTACAACTTATGAGACAAAGCACTACCTAATAATTTATCAAGGTTAAAAAATGCAATATCAAGAAAAAATTCCAACAACAAGTGATTTTTTCCAGGATTCATACCAAGACGATTTACCAGATGGTAAAGTAATTGGCACTAAAGGCACTACGGCAATCATTCGTAAGGGTATAGATACAGAAGACATCATTGCCATTGATAACGGTGCTTTACGTCTGCAATCCTTAATGATACCGGCTTGGGGAAAAGAAGGTATTGCCTATGGTCCTTACAAACGCTCCAATGGTTTAGCATTTGGGATTTTTTAAGTTAATGGTCATAATACTTCACAAACAGGCAGTATTAAGAGCTTCAAACGGCAAGTCCTGCGCTGGATAAAAGCTGATGAAGAAAAAACATTACGATGGCTTTTACATCCCCAGAAATTTATCTGGTTTTTAGGTTTACTAAAGGTTAGCGATGGCAAAAGGGTATTACGACGTTTGCGATATTGGGCAAATAATACCCAAAAACGCACCCTTACAGCAGAAATTTATGAAAATTTAGCTGTAGGTTCGTTTCCTCAATAAGTTCCTACTAATCCTTGTTCTCAAGGCAATTATTTCATGATTCATGCCGCAGATACAGATAATGGAGAAGTATGGACTCATTTCGGGAATCAGGTTCTATCTACTTTAAAAGGGTTACAGAATATCCAAATATACTATGTTGTCATTCTCCGAGAAAAGGGTGCAGTCTACTATATGGCTTCAAGGGAGAATGGTTATGGAACAGGTAGTTATCCAAATATGCGTCCCATAGCTATAGATCCCTGGAATGAGAATAATGATTTATATGCGGGGATATGATATACCAAAGCGTTCAAGGGGAGATTGGTTTTTGGGTTGAGACCCGTGTTTATGGGACTCAGGTACAGCCAATTCCTCAACTATCTAACTGGTATGGTACAGCCCAGGTAGCAGATAAATTAACAGGGAATGGATTATTAGATGGTTATTCTGCTGAAATCGGTGGTTTATGGAATACCCATCAGGGAGATTTTTCCCGAACAGAAAAGGGTGTAACCGCAGTATCAATTGATAGTTTATCTATAGTTAATACTAGTAGTTTTTCGTGTCTGAACCACAGCCTGTTAGAAACCTCAGATCATGTCACCACAGCAATGATTCTTTGGCGGTTTCAAGACAAGGATAATTACTGGGGCTTATCTATAGGAGCAGAACAATGTCAATTACAGATTTGGCAAGGGAGAGTTAGTCAGAGTATAGCTATAAGTAAAAAGTATCACCTACAAGCAAATACAATACACTCCCTTCAAATATTAGATGATGGGCAGGAATTTGGCCTTTACCTTGATGGTAAATTGCTTTTTGGTCAGAACTTTGCTGATACTCGATTAGACAATGGTAATGGTGTAGGTCTTGGAGCAGTAGAAGCCAATTCCGGTCAATATTTTCGCTCCTTTGAAGCCCATGGGTTAAATATTCCTATTCCTACAGAATTAGATTGTGGTTCTCCTTGGACAGCTAAAGGAACCAAGGTTGTTATAAATGATAATTTTGATACAGGTATATTAGGAGACTTAGATGGTAAAACTACAAACATAGGCAATGGTTGTACCTGGTGCAAGGAAACGGGGAGAGGGAAAATAGAATTGACTGGTAAGGGTCGCGTGAAAGTAAAGGCAACTGCATAAAAGCCAAATCCAGGTCGTACAGTCTATACAGTTTCCTGGAGCAATCCAAAATTTGCCGATGTCCAAGTTGATATTACTCCTCCTGGAAGCAAACTGGAACAAAGAGAAAAAGGTAGGGGAGGCTTAATTTTCTGGCAGGATGCACGGAACTACATGATTGTTAATAATTGGTTGAATGATCCTATACCCAATGCCCCTGTATCTTCATCTATATCATTCTTTTTTAGGAGCAACGGTTTTGAATATGTTTATGATGCGGCGTGGACAAATGTTGGCAATCGCATTTCCTGGGGTGTTACCTATGCGCTACGTGTTGTCTTTGATGGAATGAATTACACTGCTTTCATCAATAATGAGCCGTTTTTATATCGTTGTCTTACAGATATTTATCCACGTTGCTCTCCCCTACTAATTAACCGTGTGGGTATTGTCGCTAATTGAGAATGGGGCGATGATACAGGTACTATTTTTAACAACTTTATCGCCAGGGTATCAGTGGCATTGCATTAGAGTGCAGGCTTGCCCTGATCGGAGCCGAAGGGAGCAGGATCGCAGGAGGAGTGATGGAGGGAAGGAGGGATAAATTTGTAAAACCGTCAACCATCAAATAACAACCATCAAAGCTTAATCAAGGAGCTGTATATTTCCAAACACCATAACAGTTAGTAGCCACCCAAAGTTCTCTTCTCGTGGGGTGAACTCTCAATGCAGTCGCTTCTAAAGCTCCATCGACTCGTTTTCCCTTTTCAATCACAGAGGTTAATACTTGCCATTTATTACCACCATCCATGGAACGAATGACAGACACATCTGTTTTATAGATATTCTTGCTACTCCCGGCATACACTATTCTCGGTTTTACAGGATCTACAGCAACGGTGGTAACTCTTCTGATGCCAAATTGGTCTTTGGGTGTATTCACTTCAGAAAGTACGTTATTTTGCCACTGATATAGTCTTTCATTCGCAGCAATATAATATTTTTTCTGGCGATAATCATATGCTGCATCACGAATATCTGCATTTAGTTTGGTTATGACTTTCCACGTGCTACCACCATTATTAGAAATAACTAATTTTTTTTTGTTACGACCGATAAGGAATTTTTGGGAACCATTACTATAACTAAATACACCATCACAACCTTGCATCTTAGTCCAAGTGAAACCTCCATCAGTACTTCTATGGTCAAAGACAAAAATATTATTTTTATTCTTCGGATCGACCATACTGACATTGGCTCCATTCAGAGGAATTTTAGTACGTTTAACTTGCAAATCTCCATTTAAGGAAGTTGCTAAATAACGTTGTCCTCGCCAACTGTCAGTATAAGATGTAACGAAAGCTCTCGGTCCGATATTGGTACCACCATAGGAGTGTCCCCCCCAAGACTTACCAGAAACATTAATATATTTCCAGTTCTTGCCATAATTATCAGAAAAGCTGCCATTATAATCTTGGGAAGATAAAAAGATTGAATTGGGGTAATGGGTATTAAAGTTGATAAGACCTCCAACCATTATCCCATTGTAACCATTGGCATCCCAGCGCCAATTAATACCGCCATCAAAGCTAGACGAAATCCAATCCCCACCAAATGACCACATTTTATTGGGATCTTTTGGATGCCAAGCTAAAAGCCCCCTTCTACCATTTCTTGGGAGAAACACTTGATTGCGATCGATTCTATGTCTGCCTTTTCGCCAAGTTTTCCCTCCATCAATTGAGGTATATGGATACCACTCCCATCTACCCACTTGATTCATTAAAAATAAGTATTTGGGATTGCTAGGGTGAACTGTAATATCATAAAAACCTCGCTTGCCAAATTCCCCCGTGGTATTCATTTCTTGGAAATTATCTCCCCCGTTCTCCGAAATGTAAATTTTATCAGCAGTATTAACAAATAATATATTCGGTTTGCTTACCGCAACAGATATTCCCCGAAAATTACCATCCAGAATTTTTGTGAATGTTTTACCTTGATTTTTGCTTCTAAAAAGACCATCTGTGGATGCAACAAATAATGCTCCAGTTTTCGGTTGCACCGCTAAATATGCACCACCATATTTAGATGATATTTTCTTAAAATTCTTACCACCATCTTTAGACTGAAATAGTCCCTCAGTTTGACTCGAATAATAAACAATATTACTTCGATTATTCGATTTAGACGAACGATCAAAAGCAATTTGGGTACGAATATCTCTATAACCGCTGTGTGCAACGGGTAAAACTAGCTTCCAACTAGCGGCTGTATCTTCACTCAAATAAAGTCCATGCCATTTAATGTTAAAAGCTCCCTCCGCAGAATTAGATCCCACAGATAATACCCTGTTAGGATTATTAGGATCGATGTATATACCAGAAGAACCCCGAGCATGGTAACCATAGTTTGCTGACTCCCAATATTGCCCACCATTGGTACTTCTATATAAACCACCTACATCCGTTCCAGCAATGAGTAAATTACCATCAGTGGAATCAATTGCTAAAGCTTGTAACCATTGACCACCTTCACCACCAACAAAGCTACTAATTTCTGATGATGGTCTCAAAAAAACGGGAGACCATGCAGAAGACTTAATAAATTTACGTATATTTCTATTTTTAGGCTTAATTTGCTCTTGCGATCGCTTTTGCGGTTTTCTTTGATATGCTACTTTCTGAGTATCTTTAGTAGCTAACTGAAAATTATCTATCAGAACAACATTCCAGTCTGCAAACAAACCAACAGCACCTTGGGATGAAACTGTGGACTTAATATTATTAAATACGGATTTACCATTTATCTTTACAGATAAACGGTTATCTTCTAAGCGCAGCATTAGCTGTAACCACTTATTCTCAGCTGCACCTTGATAGGTTCCTTTCGCAAGGACTGATTTACCCTTCTCTCCTACTTTGAAAAGGCTGATACTACCCTCAGGATCGAGTTGCAATACATGATGGTTATTGGCAGCATCATAGCCAAACAAAATACCAAATTTATTACCCTTTGCCCCATATCGCGATTTCATTCCTACATTCAATTCAAAATTTTGACCTTGAAAAGATGAAAATATCGCTTTCGCTCCTGGTGCAGAACCACTATTAACAACTAAGTTACCATCTGAAACTGACCATTTTCCATTGATAACTTTCCAGGAAACAAGGCTGGGAGAATTAAAATTTTGGCGTTGTATAAGTGCGGGATGAATTAGCGTTTGAAACCATTGATAAATAGTTGTAAATTTAGTGAAATCATCCCCTAATTCAGCAACGCCAAAATTGTTACTGTAATTTGGATGTGAGGATATATATGTATTATTTGATAATGAAGTGGTAGCCAAAGGTTCAGAATGCGAACAAGTAAATAAAAATAGTAAGCATACAAATAGAGAAAGGAATATATATTTGCTTATTATGCGGCTCATTTCTTCTCCTTGGGCAGAGGCTATCCGTTAGTTTTTTGCATATGATGCAGTAAATAGTTGCTGAAAATAGATATAAATCTGACAAAAATTATTTTTCGCTTTACCCGGATTTCTCACAAGTGAGAAAAAGACATTTGGATGAGCCAGATTTAGGATCAATTAATTGGCACATTATCAAATTACTTGCAGATGACAAGGACTACGAAGTAAAAACCGAGTATACAAAATAGTGATAAAATTTGACACACCAACTTGTTGGGTTAAATCAAGTAAATTAACCCAGCAGGACAGTTATTTCAAATCAGAGAGCGCTATTACTTATTACTCTTTGTAATTCTTCTAACCCCCATGCTGCCGGGTCTAAGTT
>CBZS010000396.1 GCA_000613065.1 Richelia intracellularis
AGCCTAAAATTTTTCCTTGGCTTTCTAAAGGAATTAACAACACCGTAGGCAATTTTGCTAATTGGAAGATTGGAGCTGCGCTCAAACTATAGCTTTCCTGCTGTCCTAGATCTTCGTTAACAATTATGGGCTTAATGGAAGCTGTAAATACTCGTTGACAGAGGGCACAATCAGCCAGCAAGAAAGATTCTTCATGATTAACTTCATTTTGTTCCCTGTTTCCTTTCTCTGGTGACCATTCACCAACAAGATTAACTTTTGCTTTAGGAACTTGATTCTTTTGTCTTCTAAATAAAGGGTCTGTATACTTTAAAAGCATCAACAAACCACGGTCTGCCTGTAAAGTTTCCGCAGTGGACGCGATCGCTAACTGGAGCCTTTGATTTAAGTCTAGGTTGCTGCGGCTAAGTATAGTTAGTTTTTTTAATAAATTTTGATATTGGGAGCTAGCTTCTATGCTTTGTTTTTGGGAGTTGATTTTCTGAGCTTGGATTAATTGAGCAAAAGCGATCGCAGATACAGTCTCTAGGGATTTGAGCAGTTTTTTTTCTGCTTCACTCCACTCATAGGGCTGAGAGTGGATTAGTATAACCACACCATTATTGGTTTGACCAAAGCTAGTGGGAAGACCTAAAACAGTTTTGATTGGTAGTGGTAAATATTGACACCCCATCACCAAACTACGCTCTATGGTAGAAATATCCTCAATGGTGAATGGCTCTGCTGCACATTGCATAATTGGCCAGTCTAACTCATCAATGGCAGAAAAACTCGTCACCTTGAGTTACCCCTAAATATTTCTGAGCACACCAGTTAGCGGTTATAGCTTCGCTGTCGTCATCATCAGAAAGAGTCACTAAGCAGCAACAATCAACCTCAAAGGCTTCACCCACAACTCGGGCGATTTCTTGCAGCATTTTCACTCCCACTGAATTAGTGGCGATGATTTGATTAATTTGCGCTACCAATTTGTGTCTTGGTTCTTCCTGATGCTGCATCAGCTTGAGT
>CBZS010000397.1 GCA_000613065.1 Richelia intracellularis
TCGCCAATAATTTCAATTATACTGGTGTTAATATTATCGGTCTAAATGCAAGTTGGCGGGAATGAAACTACTGTTGGTAATTGTCAGTTAACTGTTAGTTCATTTGCCTTGCTTCTTTCTTCCTACACCTTCTGCTCTCTCTTCTCCAACCAGGAATTTTGGTATAACTGAATTGTTATTCTAGGTAGCAGTCGTTTCAGGAATGGATTGCTCTTTATTTTTGTTGTCAGGGAAAAAAGCTTGTTTAACCCAATAAGTAATAATGTGAGAGAGTAATCCCAAAGGACCAGCAAATAGGCATAAAGCAATAGAGTGAACTGTCCAGATACCTGTTTTCTGCCCTTCCCAATATACCCATCTACCTACGAATAAATCCAATACTAAAAAGTGAATCCAACCAGTTGCAGCAGCTGTCTCGTCTGCAAAAAATCTGGCGATATCAGTTAATTGAGGATTTGCTAAAGCCTGGGCATTTTCCGGAGTGACGCTGCTAATAAATAAGTAGAAATAAACCGCAGCTAATGCCACAAAAGGCAAGTATGATTCCATGAACTTGCGGGTAAATTGCCAATTAGGCAAAAAAATCATCAATGCCCAAAATGGCAACACGAAAATATTAGCACCATCAAATATTTGTGAAATTGACATAATAGTTTACAAAACTTTTCCTTCATAAATTTAACTCTTTTTGAGTATTAGAAGGGAATGTATAGGGTTACGGGTAAGTCACAAGTCTGTCCATCGGGATTTGAGAGTTAAAAAATTGCCTCACTTAGATCGTGTGCTGGCATATCATGCCCGAGTAATACAGCTATCATTATAACTCGCCTACCAGAAGCAAATAATCCTGTGAAGCTCTTATCACAACGAATCAGGCAGACACGATATATTGCCAAAGGTTTGATTGAGGTAGGCCTTTTTGTGAGACAAAACCTGTTGCAATTGTGTAACAAAGCGATCAACATTTTCTGGACGAGAGTTGAAGCCCATTAAGCCAATACGCCAAACTTTGCCACCAAGTTCACCTAAACCACCACCAACTTCTATCCCTCTTTCTAAGAGTAAGTGTTTAGCGATAACTTTTCCGTCAACTCCGTCTGGAATCCTTACTTTTTTTAGGGTAGGTAAGCGAAACTCCTTCTCTACATGAAGAGTTAATCCAATTGATTTTTATTTTTGCCAGAGATATTCCGCATTTGTTTGGTGACGTTGCCAGCAGTGTTCTATACGTTCTTCGGCAATTAATCGCAGTTATTCTCGTAGGGCGTAGTACAAATTAATCGGTGCGGTGTGGTGATAAACTCGCTCGCTTCCCCAATACTTAGCCAGCAGATTCATATCCAGGTACCAGTTTGCCACTTTATTTTGACGGCGTTGTAACTTATCCATAGCGCGAACGCTGATTGTAAATGGAGAAGCTCCAGGAGGGCAACACAAACCTTTTTGACTGCAACTGTAAGCTAAATCTACCCCGCAGTTATCTAGGAATATGGGCACACAACCCAAACTAGTGACTGTATTTATTAATAGTAGACAGTTAAATTCACAACACAAATCACCTACTCCTTCCAGGGGTTCACCTGATCCTGTGGAAGTTTTAGGGTGAACTAAGGCTAAAACCGCAGGAGGATGGGTTTCCATTGCTGTACGTCAGTCATCTAAGCTAAATACCTGTCCCCAGAGCTTAGTGATAGTATGGACATTACCACCATATCTACCAGCCATATCTACCAAGCGATTACCAAAATAGCCCATTACCCCCACTAATACTACATCACCGGGCTCTACAGAGTTAGCAATCGTTGCTTCCATGGCTCCGGTACCTGTACCACTGACAGCAATGGTATGGGAATTTTCTGTTTGCCAGGTATAACGTAGTAGGGACTGAATTTCATCCATTAGTTCCAAGAAAGCTGGATAGAGGTGTCCCACTGGCGTAGTATTCATCGCCTGAAGTACCGTCGGATGGAAATTTGCAGGTCCTGGTCCCATCAAGAAGCGATTAGGGATATTTAGAGGGTAAAGATTTTGCTTTTGACTGTTATTAATACAGATTGTTTGGGTCATTATCCGTTATCAGCTATACATTTTTCATGCAGGGATAACTTAGAGTGTAAAAGCTAGAGGCGTTCCAATACTAGGGTAAGTAAAGAGAGAATAACAGATGAATACTAATCGATATTTTTTGAAAAGTCGGTTCAAAAGACGGCTTATTACTATACAAATCTCCTGGGGGTGCTAAATCTGGAGCATTAGTTTGATGCTACCGATGACTTAAGCTTACTTAGAAAGAGTAAGTTAGAGAAAAGACTATTTTTAGCTACGCATTTTATGTATTGGGTTTAGCAATTGCCATATCCCACTTATGGAAAATTATAGATTAATTAATCCTTTTTTCTCAATTACTTACCAAAAAATTAGTACTTTGCAAGAATGAAAGCACCTTATAATTTATTTCTTCCGCAGAACCAAAAGAAGCATCATGACAACAATTAGCTAAGATTTTGAATTGAGAATTGGGAATATGCTGATGCAACTTATTCCCATGCTCAGTTGGGAACCAACTATCCTGTTCACCCCATAAAATTAGGGTAGGACATTTTATTTTATGAAGATTTTGTTGGATGGTGCTAAGTAAGTTGGGCTTGTTCGCTTGCAAATCTTGAATTTCCCTGGCAGCTATTTGTAATTCTTCTGCAACTTTAGTTAAAGTACCAGGAATATGGGTGTAAGGATAAGCAATCCAGTAAACATCATCTGCGGTTAATTTAGAAGGATCGAACATTACCCCTCGTCTTTCTGTTGCCATAATTTCTCTTACTAGGGGAGCAAACCAATAATTGAGACGAAGGGTTTCAACTATTTGAATTAATTCTAAGGGTATTTGAGATAGTAAGGACATTCCCCAATGGGGTAAACGTTCAGCAAAAACAGGAACATTCATCACTACTAAACGCCCGATTAAATCTGGTTTGTCTTGAGTTAAGGCAATAGAAACTAATCCTCCTAGTGACTCTGCCACAAGAACCACTGGCTCATCACACAAACCCCTAATAATTCTTTCTAATTCAATAATTTGATGACCTTTTTTTTCTCTGCGATATAAAGATTTTTCCGAGAAACCGTATCCTTTGGCATCAAAGCAAATTACCCGGAAATGTTGGGATAGAGGTTGAATACTAGAACGCCAATTATAACTCCAGGAACCCAATCCATGGAGCAAAAATAGGGGTTTACCACTACCAACTTCCCCATAGGCAATTTGTACCGGATACCCATGAATATCAGTAATTGTAATCTGCTGTCTTCCCTGGGGAAAAGTTGTCTGCCACCAGTCTTTTTTCATCAGTATGTTAATAATTAATAGTTTAGCTGCCTGTTATAAATACCCATAGCAGCCTCATTACTATTATGGCAAATGCAACTACTCCCACAGATAATAGCAGCAATCCTATAACAAGCAGGAACAAAAACCGCTTATCAGCCTTTTCTACTCCATGGGGTGATGATTGTAGGTGCTGTTCCAATAACGCCATATTACGTTGATTTCCTGCCCATGCAATGTCAAAGATATCCCCTAGGATTGGTATAACCCCCAGTAAAGCATCAATAACGATATTTGAGACCATTTTGCCTAAAATTTTTTTAGAGGCTCCCAAACGGGCGGATTCAAAGATAATATATGCGGATAGTACCACTCCTAAAAAATCCCCTCCGGCTGGTATTAAACCGAGGATGGGATCTAATCCGATACCAACATTTGTACCGGGGATAGGTATGGCTTTATCTAGCAAACGACTGAACAGACGTAAACGTTTTAAGGTTGCGGCTTTGCTATTGGCATCAACTGGAGAAAACTTGGTGAGAGGTTGAGACATGGTAGCGATCGCAAATGCTGATTTTTGTTGCTACATATTTTACAGTCACGGGGGACTAACAGGTTCTATTGCCCTTTCCTATTTTACCTGGGTAACTCGCCAACTGAGCTTGATATTTACCCAGAAATTCCAAAAAGTAGCAACTGTGATCGCAATTAGGTTAGCAATGTAGCTATTGGGTAAAATCAAGTTGAATACTAGATTTAAAATCACCACATTCAAAACTAAACCTGCCAAACAAATCAAGTTAAACTTGATGAATCGCTTCAGTCTTTGTTCCCATTCTTTTTGCTGCATAGCCACATCAGCAAATGTCCAAGCATCATTCCACAAAAAGTTATTCAATATAGCTATTTCCCCAGCAATAATTTTGCTGCGAATTAAGGGTAAACCCAGGGTAGTAGGATCGCTGAGTAAATAGAGTACTGCCATATCCACAAAGACTCCACTCAAACCAACCAATCCAAACCGGAAAAATCGACCAATTGGAAAACCCATATGCTGGCTAAATCTTCCTAAGTTTCCTGTAGACAAACGCAAACGTAGTAAATGATGGATGTAATCGAGATATTGCTTCCAAGTAACCTTACTCTCCCCTTGCTTGCGTTCGCAAAATACGTAACCAACTTCAGCAATTTTCCCCACATTACCCCTTGCAATGACCTCCAGTAGGATTTTATACCCCACTGGGTTAAAGGTGACACCAGCCACACAAGAGCGACGCACCAGAAAGTATCCACTCATGGGATCAGAAATTATTCCCAAAACCCATGGCAGTATCATCAAACCCAATATTTGCGCTCCACGGGACAAAAAACGTCTAAGAATGCTCCAGCGACTGACTCCCCCACCATCTACATAACGGCTACCCACAGCTAAGTCAGCACCCTTTACCATGGCATCCAACATCTGTAATATTACTTGGGGTGGATGTTGTAAGTCCCCATCAATCACCCCGAGAATATCACCTCTGGCAATCTGCCATCCGCGAATCACCGCTGAAGAAAGCCCCCGTTCTGCCTGACGTCGCATGACTTGCAACTGAGGATAATCTACCATGAGCATTCGTGCCACTTCCCAAGTACGATCAGGACTATCATCATCGACTATAATTAACTCGTATTCTCCGGGAATATATCCATCTAAAATTTGAGTTAGTCTTATTACCAGATTTTGAATATTTTCGCGTTCTTTATAAGTAGGAATTATTAAGGAAAATAATAAATAATTATGATGCTTAAATTGGGTAATTACGAATGGTTCAGTAGATACTGATACAAGGTAATTATGATTGTCAATCGTGCTCATGTAGGCTTCATTGAGTTGTAATCAATATTTTTCTTACCATGAGATATTAAGGGTGAAGCGTGAACAGGTAAAAGTTAAGGGAATAAAATTTTCTCCTCAACAAAAATAGAGTACGATAAAGTCTATAAATCTAAAATTAAAAATTTTACATCCAAAATTTCATCATTGTGAATCATCAAAGTTTAGAGAGAATTCTTGAGCGCGCATTGATGGGGTACGATTTATCTCCCCCAGAGGGTTTATTGTTATTACAACAGACCGACCCTAATTATACTAGTTCCATTTGCCACACTGCTGATCGTTTAAGGCAAAAACAAGCCGGTGACACCATAACCTATGTCATTAATCGCAATATTAATTTTACTAACATTTGCGAGCAACATTGCAACTTTTGTGCGTTCCGCCGCGATTCAGGGGAAGATGGGTTTTACTGGCTAGATTGGACACAAATTCTCGAAAAAACCACGGATGCAGTTAATCATGGAGCGACGGAAATTTGTATGCAAGGGGGATTAAATCCCGAAGCGAAAATAAATGGTCAATCTTTGCCTTATTACATCAAACTAGTAGAAACTATTAAACAAGAATTTCCCCAGCTACACCTCCATGCATTTTCTCCCCAGGAAGTCCAGTTTATAGCTAGGGAAGATAGTTTAACTTACGCTGAGGTGATTACAGCCTTAACTGATGCTGGTGTTAATTCGATGCCAGGAACTGCTGCTGAGGTTTTAGATGATGCGGTACGTCGGGTGATTTGTCCAGAAAAAATAGATAGTGCGACTTGGTTAGAAATTGTGGGTACAGCCCATCAACTTGGCTTACCTACAACTAGCACCATGTTGTCAGGACATATTGAGACACCACAACAACAAATTACCCACTTAGAAAAATTGCGATTGCTACAACAAAAGGCAGTGAATCAAGGATATACTGCTAGGATTACAGAATTTATATTATTACCATTTGTAGGTAAAGAAGCACCCCAAACCCTACGTAAGCGAGTGGGAAGGGATCAACCAGTATTAGCAGATGCATTATTATTAACAGCTATAGCGCGGATTTACTTAGGAAATTGGATTCCCAACCATCAACCCAGTTGGGTAAAACTGGGATTAGCAGGTGCTACAGAAGCGTTGAGTTGGGGTTCTAACGACATTGGTGGCACATTAATGGAAGAGCATATTACCACCATGGCAGGGGCAATTGGGGGCACTTGTATGGAAGCATCTAGGTTACAAACTGCGATCGCTTCTTTAAATAGACCTTATCAGCAAAGAGATACTTTGTATCAACCAGTATCAATGAAAGCAGAGCAAGAATTTTGTGTCTGATATCCCAGACTTAAAAGAATCAAAAGAATCATCACTCTGTTCCACAACAATGGCTACAGAGGAGCTTCTATCAATTGATTATACCGTGACCTGACCCCCACGTTCCCTAGATGAGTTTTTACTGTGGGTGCAACGATATTTAAATACAGGGATAATTATTTCACCACCGGAATTAGCAAAAAAAACATTATCAATCAGTACAGAGATTAATTCAGAGGTATGAGCGATCGCATACCTCAAATAGTAAGACTTCACTCTGGTGATTGATCCTTGAGAGACCAATACAAGATACCATGGACGTTGATTTAAGTATTTTTTCACTGATGGTTATGAAGCGCACTTGGTTACGTCTACTAGCTTTAATTCTAGTAGCATTTATTGGTTTAACAGGGTTTGGCAGCCGGGATGGTCTAACAGGAGACTATCCTCAAGACACTTTGGATGTAGTGAATTACCTCAAATATGCGATCGAACTGCCCAAAGATGCTCCAGATAGAGCCGAATTGCAAACACAAGCACGCAGAAGAATTCAAGCCTTTGCGGCTCGTTATCAGCGTAATAACTCTGTTTCTAATCTTTCTTCGTTTACCACCATGCGGACAGCCTTAAATTCTCTGGCTGGATACTATAGCTCCTATCCCAACCGTCCTGTGCCAGAAAAATTGAAAAAACGTTTAGAACAGCAATTTAAAAGGGTTGAAGCTGCCTTGAAACGCGGTTCATAAATATTGATTTGTAAAGAAGGGAAAGGTTAAGGAAAAACCGATAATTTTCACCATTCTCAACAAGAGCCAGAGCCTAGGCTGTGTACTTTGATAAAATTCTCATGATTTTTGTTCATAGGTTTTTTGTGTCATTATCGTGCCGAGGCTCTGCCTCGGTGTGTGGTGTGAACATTTACCCCCACAAAAGTCAGAAAATCAACAGCCTAGTATACCTCGGCGTAAATAAAGCAACCATTTCAAATTTATAACAGCCTTATCTTATAAGCTTTTCGGCTTTTGACTTTTGACTTCCACCTTGCAGTATTAGCCAAAGCTTCCTAGTTATTAGAGTTAATGCAAGTTACGAAAGAAAGAATTAAAGCGCCATAAACCGCTAATTTCGTAAAGCCCGAATAAACCTTTGTAAACTCCGGAAGACATTAGACTGACTTGCAGGTTTAGCTTCACCAGATGTTGCAGGTTTAGTCTGAGAGGCAAGAATCATATCTATTTCATCACCAGATGGTCTTTTGGGTAATTCGGCAATTTTTTCATAATTACCACCTTTTTCTTGCCATATTTCCCATAATCCAGGATAAGAGCGAATAACAGCACCTTCGTCGAAAATGGGACGCAAATAGTAACTAGATTCAATAGTACTCAGAAAGCGATCGCGTATTTGTCTGGCTGCATAACCAATACCCACAACCCCAGAATCTTCCAAGCGAGGATTTAATATAACTATGGGGCGATTGTCAATAGTTGCACAAAGTTTCTCTAGTTGTTTTACTTCTACGGAAGTTGGGCAAAGAAACAAGAAAATTTCATCTTCTGGCTGAATTTTTGACTCGGGAGAAGAACCCATACCCGTACCAATATCTTCAATTTTAAACTCTACGTCTGCCCAATCACGCCGTGCAAGACCAGCCGCACCAGCATCAGCAAAAAATACTTTCAGCTTGTCACCATATTCAGTCAAAAATGGTAAAAACATCTCTGCCAGGGGCATTAACTTTAGTTCTGGGAACAGTAAATCCACTTGTAATCGAGTTTGTCCATCGGCTAAAGCTGCTTGGGTGGCTGCACCAGCTTGAGCTATCGCATCTTCTAGGCTGTTGGGAAGTTCACTCATGTTAAAGAATAGAAATCTTAAAATTCAAGTATGAATTAGTGGTTGTTAGGCATCAAACAGACAAAGGCTTGTTATAGGGCAGTTTCATTGTTAATACTATCAAAAATTCTGATTCCCAATAGCTAGGATTCCATATAAAGGCGATCGCCTGATCAATAACAGATGATAAATTCAAATGATATGTGGGGGTTCTGACCATGAATCAAACCGAATACAAAACACTAACTGAGCCAAAATTACATAGCTTTTCAGCAATTTCGAAAATTATCAGTGCTTGATTATCAATACTTAAGATACCTGAGAACTAGCTACGGATAGCTTCATTCCTTTAAACCTTTCTATAATTTGAATTAAAACAATCGCTGCCCAATCTACATCTGCTTGCTTGGTACAACGTCCCATGGTAAGTCGAATCGCTCCCAAGGCTGTTTTATCCTCGTATCCCATGGCCATAAGTACCCCACTAGGACTCAGTTTACCACTACTACAAGCGGCTCCAGCACTAATACCAATGCCAGCTAAATTCATTTGTCTCACAATACTTCTACCACTGAGTATTTCTCCATCAGCATTTTTCAAACAAAAGCTCACATGGTGGGGTAAGCGTTGAATTAAATCCCCAGTGGGAATTAAATTAGACACATTAGCTAATTGACAAAACAAGCTATCACGCAGTTCAATCAATCTTTGTGTTTCTGTTGGCATTTCTTGCAATGCTAATTCTGCTGCCATGCCAAACCCAGCAATTACTGAGATAGCCTGGGTTCCAGAACGTAATCCCATCTCTTGCCCACCGCCAACCATCAAAGGTAATAACTCTACTCCAGGACTGATATATAATGCTCCTGCCCCCTGAGGGCCATATATTTTATGACTGGAAACAGTCAGTAAATCTACGTGCATTTTTTGCACATCAATAGGTAAACGTCCTATGGCTTGCACTGCATCTGTATGAAACAAGACTCCTGAACCATGCGTTATTTTTGCCAGTTCTTCAATAGGTTGTACAGTTCCCACCTCACTTTGCCCATAAATAACCGATACCAACACGGTGTTATCTTGTAAAGCGGCTTGTAAATCTAAAGGATTTACCCGACCCTTATTATCCACAGGTAAACGGGTGACTTGCCATCCCCACTGTTCTAATAACTTCACAGGTTCAGCCACGGCTGAATGTTCCACGCTGGAAATAATTAAATGTTGGGGATGGCGATACTGACGGGCAACTCCCATAATTGCCATATTATCGGCTTCCGTTCCTCCAGAGGTAAAGACGATAGATTCGGGAGTAGGAGCATGAATTAAATCTGCGACTTGCATCCTCGCAGTTTCTAATATTGTAGCGGCTCTTTGCCCCCACATATGCAAGCTTGAAGGATTCCCCCACTGCTGGTTAAGGGCAGCTTGCATCGCAGCTAACGCTTCTGGAGAGGTTGGGGTGGTGGCACTGTAGTCTAAGTAAATTTGCATGTTAATTTTATTTCCTAACGGGAATTATAAGCTTGCCCACTGCAAATCTATTTAGAACAGACCACAGTGAAAATATTGCATCACCAACGGTGTTGGTGGCTTATTTTTGTCTTGGGATTGAGTATCACTGCCTACCAAAGAGTCCTTCGTGGCGATCGCCACGAAGGACTTGTTGAACCCCTGCCGCAAGACCCTTTAGTTCAAGTTTACTTTAATCACTCCCTTTATTCTCAATATTTGGAGCCCTATCGCCAGCAAATGCGCCAAGGGGATAATTTAGAGGAACAAATTATTGATACTATTTCTCAAGCCAAATCTACGGTTTATGTTGCTGTACAGGAGCTACGCTTACCTAAGTTAGCTCAAGCTTTAGTCAAAAACATCAAGAGGGGGTAAAAGTAAGGTTAATTTTAGAAAATAACTATTACTGTGCCAAATAATGTGGTCAATTTCCGCGACAATTTTTTCTTGTGTGTTCTGTTTACTGAGTCTGTGCCTGCACCTGCACTCTCTCCGTCTATTTCATCTTGACTGCGTTTATCAAAATATCTTTGTTTGTAACAACCGTCTCAATAGTTCCTATCCATTCTCAAGTAACTTACTCTCTATCTGGGAGTTTTCTAACCCACAAATGCTGTTTGAGTCGAACCAACTAACTATCTGTTCAAATAGTTCTCGTGCTTGTGACCAAAACATACCTTGATTCGATGTAGATCCTTGCATAGGGTGTGAAACTGTTCCTGTTTTTTCACTTTTTACAAGCCAATTCGGCGTTGCATAAGTGCGGGATGAATTAGCCTTTGAACCCAATGAGAAATCGTTGAGAATTTAGTGAAATCATCCCCTGATTCAGCAACGCCGGAAAAATTTGTAGTAGGAACCTCTCGCTCCCTTTTGTCAAAAAGTGGGCAAGATACCCACACTACATCAAACCGTCAGACTTAATATGGTCAAGTACTATAGGAAGTATACAAATCTATGGCTACTAATCTTTTTGCCCACGTTAACACTATGATTCTAAATTACTCGTGAAAGAAGTTTATTCCTAACAGTATTATTCGTTACATGTTAACAATTGTTTATTATTCTGAATCTCCTATAAAAATCGTTATTTTTTTTGTATCATTGGATTCTCTAATAATAAAATAGTCAGTCTATTTAGACTGGAATATCAAGATTTTTGTATATCTGCATACTTGATTTTGGGTAATAAAAATGTTGCCATTTAGGCAACATTTTTTATATAGACTTCGTTATTTTGAGTAAAGATAGAAAAAAATTAGGAGTTAAAGCTGTCCGTATACATTAAATTATCTATAATTTGAATGTTATTTTTTACTTGTCCGATGTTAATCACAGAGGAGATAAAACGTAGCAATCTGTAAATAGAAATTTTTGTGCGGATTCTTTTCTGGTTAAGGAGTGTTATATATATAGACTTATAGTCGCGGAATGTGGCAGTAATCTGAAACAAAAACTCATTCTTGTTTTTACTATTGCCAGCTCCTTTATTTGCCTTTGTGCATTAGTTATTATAATTTGATTATTAATTCGGCGTTCCATAAGTGCGGGATAAATTAGAGTTTGAAACCATTGAGAAATCTTTTAAAATGTAGTTAAATCATCCCCTGATTCAGCAATGCCATTCTTATGCATAATGAGGTGTTCGTATATGTAAATTTAATTGCTATCTTCTAATATGCCTAAAACATCCTTAATCCTTATATGTATAGATTGTTCTCTATAGCAACTAATTTAGAAGAGCAAGACAATAGATTCTAACTCCTATTGACTTGTAAAATTTTCTCTTATGTATATTCACAGTGGTTGACTTTTTATAAATCTGGGCTAACCTATATTCATCACTTTTAGGGGGGTAGTGAAGGGAGTGACTGTTTCTAAAAGAAATAAGTTACAGGAAAACACTCTTAAAGCAAGACTCATACAGACGATCACAATACACATAAAGATAGCTATAATCTATATACTTATGGCTACTACCATAATAAGTACTTAGGGCAGACTTTTGGGTTACCGTTGAATTACTAATCAAAAATAACCAAAGTGGATATTTTGATATGGCAATACAATATCAGATGAACTAACCTAAGCAAAGTAGTTATATAACTGATTACAATCTATCTAGTAAGTCTAACTGGCGTTGCTGAATCAGGGGGTAATCTCACTAAATTTCCAACAATTTATCAATGCTTTCAAACGCTGATTTATCCCGCACTTAGCTTTCAAACGCTGATTTATCCCGCACTTATGTAACGCCACGTAAATTTTAGCTTACAATACCAGAGTATACTCAATTCTAAAGAAAATATAAAAATCATAGTGG
>CBZS010000398.1 GCA_000613065.1 Richelia intracellularis
GTAGTAATCGCCAAAAATCTAATCGAGCCCCTATGGATAATAATTATATGCTGACTGTTCTTACTGCTTGTTTATCCCAACATGATGATACCTCTCAACCCGCTTGTCAATAGAATTTGAGATCCGCTTACCCTGAAAGAAATACCCTGAAATACATACATCTCTAACAAGTACTATTTTTATATTTGTTTGATATGAGCATCAAAGGCTGCTTTTCATGTAAGCATATTTACTTAAAACAGGTAGACTTATTTTTTAATACACATTTTGGCCATAAATCTATCTATATCTAACAACTTATAACTATTTTTCATAAACTGCAATATTCTTTTTATTTTTGTTCAATAAATATTTTTAGCTTAACTACAGACGCTGAAAAATATGGCGATATTGGAAATATGATTTTATTGGTACTATAGCAGTAGCCATTTTGATGAGTAGATTGAAATGCGTATAAGCCAGCAGAAAAGATTAGAGTTTACGTCCTAACTTTTGTGGCTACGGCTATAATTATTTATGAAGTAGTATAAGATTTATTGCTTATAGCAGTAGTCAAGATAGTTAGGCTGTTTTTATGTTAATAGTGCTCTAGCTAAAAGATGCTGTCTGAACCAATATATACAGGGAGCATCCCAATATTTCAAAAATATATTGTAATCGGGTGAATAGTATCAGATGACACTCATACAAATTTTGCGATCGCTTTATGGAAATACTAAGTATTACTAGCAAGCACCATTACCGGAACTAATAAATTGTCATCGTCTGAGATTCTTTGTTTCCCTAAACCCAAAAAAAGAACCATCTTCCCCATATACTCGTAATATTCCCTCTTTCCTATTCCTA
>CBZS010000399.1 GCA_000613065.1 Richelia intracellularis
AAAACCTTAGAAACTAGCCAATGGCACAAGTGTTCGAAACAAATTTACCGCTATCGCTATGTCAATAATATTCCCTTGAGAGATACCCAGCCTGCCTTGGCAGTTAATTGGTGTGAACTAACACTCACTCCCCAATCCGATGGCAAAGTACTTTACCAAAATGCCTTCATTACTCGCCATGAACTGACACCTGAGACTGTAGCCTCGGTGGTTAGTGCGGGTAGAAGTCGCTGGAAAACAGAAAATGAAAACCACAATGTTCTCAAAACCAAGGGCTATCATCTGGAACACAACTTTGGACATGGCCAACACCATTTACCCTCTCTCTTGCTCACCCTTAATCTCTTGGCTTTTCTCTTCCACACCATTTTCCACTTGGTTGATAAATCCTACCAACAAATCCCTTTGCAGCGCGGCACTCGCAAAGGATTCTTTCAAGATATTCTTAACGTCACCAAGTATTTGCTGTTTGAGAGTTGGCAGCATTTGATTGACTTTATGCTCTCCCAGAGAACCGTTTTCCCTACCACTGACTCATCCTAAATTTTTGAATTTGGAATTGCTGAACATTGCAATCCAAACTTGATTTAAAGTGAGTCATGAATTAAGATTATAGGCTGTCTGTCTAATTCCTGCTCGGATCAGGTAGACACAATACAAAAGCTGGAAAACATTGTTAACACTCGCGGGTTCCCTTGCGCCTGTCGGCGGCGCGGGAACCCTCGTCAATTCACAACTAACCAGCTACCTGTACGGCAAACTTAAGGACAATTTTATGACCTACGCGATTATTGAAACTGGTGGTAAACAACTGCGAGTAGAACCAGGTCGTTTCTATGATATCGAGTTGCTGGCAAATGAGCCAGATGAGAAAGTTTCTATAGAATCTGTACTATTGGTTGAGCATAATGGTGAAGTTACCATTGGACAGCCTTTGGTTGCGGGAGCCAAGGTAGAAGGGACTGTAATGCGCCATTTAAGGGGTCGTAAAGTTATAGTCTACAAAATGAAGCCCAAAAAGAAAACCCGCAAAAAGCGCGGACATCGCCAAGAAATTACTAGATTAATGATTGATTCCATTAGTCTTAGTGGCTCCATATTGGCATCCCCAGAAACCACCCAAGAAACTGCAACTGCTGCAACTACTGAGGCAGCAGTTGAATAATAATAAAAAGTATCTTTAGAAAATGAGAGGGAATTATGGCTCATAAGAAAGGAACAGGTAGTACTCGTAACGGTCGTGATTCTAATGCTCAACGACTAGGTGTCAAACGCTACGGTGGTCAAGCTGTTCGTGCGGGTAATATTCTCGTGCGTCAGCGGGGAACTAAGTTTCACCCCGGTAATAATGTGGGTATTGGTAGTGATGATACTCTGTTTTCCTTAGTTGATGGTGTTGTTGCTTTTGAACGTAAGGGAAAAAGCAGAAAGAAAGTAAGCGTTTATCCTGCTTAGATATTCTAGGTAGGGATAAATTTGGAAACACTGAATGGCTATTTCACTACGTGAAACCCATTTAGTGATGAATCAAGAAGCATCCCAAATTTTTAAATTTGTTTTGAGAACTTGGGATTCCCCCTTGAATTATCTACAAATTCTGCCACAAAAATACTGAGGTAATTTTCTCCAGTGTTTTTGTGGTTTTTCTATTGCAGATACTGCATAAATTAAATGGGTGCGACTCTTTTAGTAAGACGGGGAGTGGAACTTAGGCAGGTATTGGAAGAGCTCCAGGGGTAGTAGAACAACGACCTTTGAGAACTTGCTTGATCAAAGAAATACCACTAGAGTACAAAGCCAGGTGATTGGGTTTATGTTCTTGTTGTAGATGAAACTGCCAATACTCATCCCAATCGCCACTGATGTATAAAGAACCCAGGGGAAAAACAGCCTCAGCACCCCTCATGGTCCATCTAGCCCCAGTGATATCCATCCTCTCTTTAATCAGGTGGCGACAAGCACCCTCAATCACCCTCGTGGGGATGGGGAATCCAGCTTTTAAGTAATCGTCATATTTGAGGTATTTGGCATTGTTAAGTAAATATCTAGCACAGGTATCCACGGGTTTACGTTCTTGGGGGGTGAGTTTGGGTAAAGTCGCACTCCGGCCCATACCTGGGGCAATTGAACTTGATTTACCTTCAAGGATAAGCTGTAAACGTTTGCTCACCCAAGCTTGTGCCTGTGTTGAAGTCTGAGAATAAAAGACAAATGCAGCTTTCCACAAATACTCAAT
>CBZS010000400.1 GCA_000613065.1 Richelia intracellularis
GGAAAGGCTTATATCCGATGTTGAGTTTAAGTAAAACTGTTTACCAAAAATGGATTTGTCTAACAAATAAAGCTATGAAACAAGTCGAGTATAGATTACAGCGAAATCCACTGTTGCCCAAATGGGATATCTTGATTCAACCGTTTGAACTAGTAATTTATTATTAAATAATAACCTAATATACTAATGATATTTGAGCGTTCGCTTCTTATTTGAACATTACAATTGAGTGACAGAAAGGAGATAGTTGAAGTCACACTACATTCGAACCAACCTCCAGTCATAATTTTCTAGGCTAACTGCTCCCAACCTGTTATAACTGTCTATAATAAGTGTCTGCGAGTTTTCATCACATCTAAATTTACAAGCTAACTTCGTTTTAATAACATCAAAAACATCATTTAAACAAAAATATTATGGAATCAATTCTTGGTAATGCATTAACAGCTTTTGAGAGGCACAGTGGTTGGATTATCTGGAACCTATTTTTAGCTTTTATTCCCTTAACACTGAGTTTTGGGTTATTTAGACGACGCACCAATTCTCGCTCTTTAATGTGGTGGGTGGCTTTAATCGTATTTATAGCTTTTTTACCCAATGCTCCTTATTTACTCACAGATATTATCCACCTGATTAGAGCTATACGTTCTGGATATTCAGTTTGGATTATTTCCTTAATTTTTATTCCCCTACATTTATTCGCAATTTTAAGCGGTTTTGAAGCTTATGTTATATCTGTAATTAATCAAGGTCATTACTTGCAAAGACAAGGTAAGAGACAATTTGTTATACCTGCAGAATTAATGATTCACTTACTCAGTGCCATTGGTGTTTATCTGGGTAGATTCAGAAGATTTAATAGCTGGGATTTAGTCACCGATCCTGGTGGTATTTTTGTCAGTACTTTTGATGATTTAACTACTAAATTTCCCCTAGTTGTTATTGCAATTACCTTTGTTGTAATTACATTAGCTTATTGGTTAATGAAGCAGATTACCTTAGGAATAATACTGAGAATACGCTATGTTAGGGAAAATCAGGATTTATTGGAGTGAATGCTAGGGTGCACCCTAACTCATACAAATTTTCTATGAGTCTATATGGAAAAGTCCTTTTATATTAGGATTCCATCTGGCTAATCATGTACAGTTTCACATAAAAATGGTATTGCAAGTGTTATGTGTCTAAAAAATGAGGCATTGCTGAATTCGAGGATGATTTAACTAAATTTTCAACGATTTATGAATGGTTTCAAAGGCTAATTCATCCCGCACTTATGCAAGGCCAAAAATGAAACTATTCAACATGACTTTTTAGACTATTTAACCTTCTAAAAAATAAAATAATGTTTACAACAAATTTAATTAATAAATAATGTGAACTAATTTTTATCAACTTTAGTACCTAATTTATTACAAATATTGCTAACTTATAGTTGAAAACGAATGCTGACGGTTCCGCCGCTTTCAACAATTCATCAGTAAGAACAAATCCCCAAGATTGGGGATTTGTTCTTACTGATGAATTGTTCTCATCTTTGCTGCTTTCCTTAGTTGCTTTCAATTCCAGAATCCAAATACTAACCAAAATACCAAAATAACTGATGTCAGCAATAATATAGGAATCACACCATAGTTATTAATTAGAGGTGGTCCAGCAGCAGTAAATAAACCACCACCAAGAATTGGTTCAAATAATAACTGCTTGTAAGCAAAACACTCAAAAGCTCCAGAACGATTATCCTGATCTACCATTCTCAATAGTAATATACCTGTTGCTGTCACACCCATAGATTGTCCCAAATCACCTAAACCACGCTCATAAGCATAAAAAGGAATTAGACGCGGTGCAATAAAGATAAATGCATACACATTCCAAGTAATACCAGCAACAGAAATAATAATTAAGGGGAGTAAATTCGGACCCAGGGCTGTTAAGGAAATAGTTGCTAAGGCGGTGACAATAGTTTCATCCAATGCCACTCCACTTATCCGCTCCATCAAAGGACGACTGACTATATAACTACGTCCCATTCGTACTAAGATAATTTGTACTAAAATACCGCCAATTAAAGCAATGGGAAATAAGGGTACATAAAGTATAAGCTTTAACCCGTCAACCCTTCCCCAAGTCACAGATTCGAGTAATTCTAGTGCTCTTAAAATTAACCAACCAAAAGCGATCGCTAACCCAACAATACCAAAGTTGAGGGAAATGGGGTCAATTAATAAATTCCGGAACAACCTTTTTCCGGCTTGTGTAATTGCCGGTTCTTCTTCGATATGAGTATGGACTCTATCTGCTTCAATTCCTAACTCTGGTGAAACTTCACGGCTAATTTGAATCTTTCCTGTACGCTTTCCCCAGTGAATCAACCAAGTACCGGAAATAATCCCAGAAATCAATCCCACTGTAGCTAGGGTTAGAGATAAATCAGAACCATCCGCAAAACCCAATTTTTCAAAGGTTTGTGCCATCCCTGCAGCTGTTCCATGTCCGCCTTAAAATCCAACTTCAATCAGGGAACCAACAACAGGCGGCAAATTAAAGATAGGTGTTAGTACTGCAATTGTCAATAATAATCCTACAACATACTGACCCCATCCCAAAGCTTGTCCGAAAGCTGCTTGTGGAGAAGCCTGTTGCCAAATAATTCGCCATCCAGGAATTGCTTGTCCTAAAAAGAAGGTAGCAAGTACAACATTAATAAAAATACTAGGAGACTGTTTCCAAACAGTAACTACAGAGAAAGAGAAAATTCCATTGACAAGGGGAGATTCAGGACTAACAGTGGATTTGACAATTTCCGCTAAAGCACTAGGTCCTAGAAGTAAAGGAATTATACCTGCAATCACAGAACTAGGAATAAATAGGGATTAAAAAATGGGTACTCGCGGCCTAATTAACCTACCTACAAGTAGTAAAACCCCTATGAGAATATAAGCCCAGAATACATCTATTAGTTTAAACATTAACTCTGAAAGTCAAGCATTGTTAGTTTTATTGAGGATAGTAAACTGTTGTTGTCCCATTAGCAATTTTTATCTGGTGAGAATACAAGTTTTACCACAAAATTATATCTATTAGGAAAAATGCGACATATGGCGATGGATTTAGGAATGCTAAATCCCTACTTTCCCAGATATTATTTGAGTTGTTTTTCGACAAAAACTTAACTCAGAAAACTATTACTCTAAAAAATACACCTAGTATTCTTGTTAGTTTTATTTACTAAAATAAAATATAACTAATTAGTTGCATATATCAGTAATGTTCATATCTTGAGCATATTGTATTATCTCTGAAGATAATTGGAAGCGCCCATCTTCTCCTGCTGAAAGTTCTAACACTTTTAAGACTGCATTAGTATTTAAGACACCATATATATGAGGAAAAATTTTACCATTTTCCGCAGCTTCGTAGCGGATTTCTGATTGTATGCGATCAGTATCAATAAATAGTACAATTAATCCCTGTTTGTGAAGAAAGAATCTATTCGCAGTGGGAATAATTTGCTTAGGAGTCGAACAGTGAATAAATCCTTCTGTATTTAAGGTATCTCCACGATAAATCCCACTTAGTTTTGCTTCTTTCCATTGCTTCTTTTCGGTAATGTGGAGAATTATAGACATTCTAACAAAGAGATATAAACTAGTTATGATACTATATTATCATTTTTTATGGATATAGAAATTTGATGGTTTTACACCTTTATGACTTGCAATATTTATTACAAGTAACAATAACTTAGAGGATGTTTTAAACCTTTTTAGAAGTCATAAATTATGCTAATTGCTTCACCATGATACGGCTCATAGCAATATAAATAAAAGTTTCCGATGTTTCTGGCAATAGCTCATAATCTCGAACTAATCCCCCATATCCCATCAACCAACCAAGGGTAGGTTCTACCACCCACCGTTTTTTGAGCAAAACAAAACCTCTGGTTTGTTCTGGTCGCAGTACCACTTGAATAATCCAACGGCAGACATTCATTACCCACTCCATGAAAGGCTTACCATCAAACCCTCCATCTACCCAGATTAGTGTCAAAGGTGACACTCCCTTACCCATAGGTTTGACCCTTTTAAGTACTCGTTTCCCTCCTT
>CBZS010000401.1 GCA_000613065.1 Richelia intracellularis
TGGCTTGTATTACTCTGGTAGAAGGATTAGTGAATTTGGGCATATTAAAGGGAAATCCAGCAGATTTGGTGGAAAGGGATGTGCATTCGGTGTTTTTCCCCCATGGGATTGGGCATTTATTAGGTTTAGATGTACATGATATGGAAGACTTGGGGGATTTAGCCGGGTATGAAGAAGGAAGAAGTAGGAGTGATCGCTTTGGTCTGGGCTATTTACGTTTAAATCGTTCTTTGCGATCACATATGTTAGTCACAATTGAACCTGGATTCTATCAAGTGCCGGCAATTTTAAATTCTGCCCGTTCCAGATATCAATACTTAATTGATTGGGAAAAGCTAGAGCAGTTTGCTGATGTCCGTGGTATCCGCATTGAAGATGATATTTTTATTACAGATACTGGGAGAGAAGTTTTAACCGCAGCACTACCAACAGATGGCTCTGATGTGGAAAACATTGTTGTTAGTTAATAGGTAAGGAGCGGATTTATAACCTACCCAAGAGGACGGTACAATTGTGATGTCCCATTTAGGGAAGGTTTCAGATCGTAATCAAAAGGGTTGGGAGCATCTCATCTGACCTTTGCAACCCACATTCCGCAGGTTAGTTAGCAAATAAGATAATATTTATACCAGCTTAATATTAAACTGCATAGAAAATAGCTTCTAAAATAAAGTTGTAAGAGGAGATAGATATTAGCTGCTCAAATGTAAGTTGCTCGAACAATTGTTGTATGCGCTCATGTAAATCTTGCAAAGAAGAGGAAAGTTCGTTTTTTAGAGGTTTTTTGAGAAAGTGCCAAAGCCTTTTGATTGGATTAAGTTGAGGGGAATGAGGTGGTTGAAGCAGGGGAATAATATTTTCTGGCCAATTAATCCCACAACTTGTATGAGCAGGAGTTTGGTCAATTTGTAAAATAGCATAATCTTAACCTAACTGCTGAGATAGCCAATCTAAAAACGGTTGAAAACAGTCCCCGTTGAGTTTGGGGTACTCCTGTTGGAAATGTTTTCCTGTTAATGGTTCAATTGCACCATAAATCCAAAAATTTTTCCTTTTCCATTTAACGTCAACAGTTGGCTTTACTCCAGAAGCAGTAATAACTTTTCCTGTGAGGCTTTTCAATCCAAGCCTAGTTTCATCCTGACACAAATAATGAACGGACTTCCCCTGTGCTAGATGTTTTTCTAGACAATTGAGAATGACACCGAGTTTTTTTTGACTCAGATACCAGCTTCTCATCCTGTTTGTAGCTTTGAGGAGGTGCTACTTTTAGTTTTGCTCCCAATCGATGTCGAACCAATGGATAAACCGTTCCATACTCAATCTCAAGTCCATGCTCTTTTTTCAAGCATTCTACTATCCCACCATCGCTACTAAACCCTTTTCCTGTTTTTAACTCCTGTATGAGTGCTGCGATCGCATCATCATTGATTTTTCGTTTTGCTCCTGCCGCTTTCTTGATTTCTAATAAGCCAGACAGACCACCAGTTCTATACTTCTGCAACCATATTGTAACTGTTGAAGTATCTCTAGCCAAGGGTTTCCCGATTTATTGCTGCTCCTTTAGTTGTCCACTCGGCATTGATCCACCACAACATGTGTAGTTTTTCTTTCTGGTTTCCCAACCTGGCTGTCTGTAGCAGTTTTTTTTAGTTCTTCTTCGCTCTGGGTGTTCTCAATCTTAAATGGGGGGCTCATGAGTATTTAAACCGATCAACTTTGCTTGGCTCTATTATATGCAGCTTCATATTCACTTGGAATTACGACAGGGAGCACCAAAAAACTGTAGAATCCACCACCGCTGTTCACTGAGGTTGGAAATCTGTTTCAAAGAAGGGAAGGTTCATAAATGAATTGACATGAAACATTGAAATACCCAACGTAAAGTAGGAGTGGCAGTTGGTTTACCTAACTGATTTTGAATTGTTTGGTAGCCTGGTTTTAGAGATTGGCGTAATGCCCTGTGACCTAGGCTGTAAACTAGCAAACACAAACCCATAACCATTGCCAAAGCCGCCACTCTTTTCCTTTAATTTAGAAATACAGTGGAAGTAAAAAACAATGGGTCTTTGAGAAACCGAAAACCACGTTCTGTAGATTCTTGTGCCTTATATTCAGGTAAAACATCTTCGTTCCTAAGTTTGTCGGCATCAAGAATATTGGTGGCAAGAATAAACCTGCCAGCCTGTTCTGTGGCAATGGTAATTGCAGTTTCTTTGCATACAATTTCGGCTTGAATATGGGAAATTAGCGTCGGTTGAAAATCCTTACGAGGTCTACCACGTCCCCGGTGTTGGCCATCTTCAATAACTTCAATATTTGCAAGTTGATGAAATGGCAACTGACTGTCAAGTAATTTGGCTGGGTTGAATGCATCTTCGCCACATGCAAATTCCTGTTGACACAATTTTCGTAGTTGGGATTGTGCCTGGGTATATTTTTTGGTCAGACGTTTGTTTTTCCAGTTGTTTTAAGTCAGATTCTTTACGGGCTTCACTTTCTATAACTAGCCACCGTTGTCGCACACCACCATAATCATTACAACAGGGGGCAATAGGATATCCTGGTATTTTACTTGGTACAAATGCATCAATACTGTTCTTTTCTAATAGTTATTTTGCGGCAGTTAGGGTTGCACGAACTCGATATACCCATCTGAATGAGACTATCATCTGCAAATTGTCTTCAGTGTAA
>CBZS010000402.1 GCA_000613065.1 Richelia intracellularis
TCATGGGGTATGAAGACATAAATGACCATGAAATTCTACGTCACGCTCCAATATTCGCACTTGCGGTAGGAAAGGTTATTAACTCAGAACAAGAATTAACGACTTTGGCGGGGAAAAGCACCTTAAATCGTCTCGAACATTGTCCAGAAGACGTATCTTCAAGAGAAAATAGTCGGTATCATCATATTGACTATGATGCTAAGGCGATAGAAACACTTTTAGTTGAGCTATTTTTAGAATCTTATGATCAGCCACCACGACAGATAATAATAGATTTAGATGTGACGGATGATTTAGTTCATGGTCATCAAGAAGAAACATTCTTTAATCCGTATTACAAAGGATATTGTTATG
>CBZS010000403.1 GCA_000613065.1 Richelia intracellularis
GGATGAGGGTTGAGGTTGCAGGTTCGGGTGCAAGTTGTCACGTCGGTTATCGTTCTTGCTTCTATCGTAGTATTCCTGTGGGAAAAAATGCAGTTTCTGTGGAGGAAGGGATAAGTTTGCAGTTTACGGAAACAGAGAAAACATTCGAACCGCAAGTTGTCTATGGGGATATACCTAATCCGACACAACTTTGAGGAACTTCATTCGTGGTAGGATTGTGCGATCGCGTAGTGGCTTAACGGACAAGACAATCATCTGCGATCGCATCTTTAATTCATGCTACCAGCAAAATAAATCAATGTTTCCACCCCAGACACACATAAAAATTCCTTAGAATCAACAACACCTCTAATAGCTTCAGAAGTTGGCCGCCATTTGACGCGGCGAATTTGCTTATGACATTGGTCTAATTGCTTACTAGCAGGTTGATCGCAATGATGAAGAACGATGCGATCAGCAAAGAAAATCTGATTACTTATTAAGTAGGGTTGTGTATCTGTGGGTGGATAGTTTGCAGCGTTAATAACCGTAATTAATTCCCGTAAAAAGACTTTATCAGATGCAAAGCGTTGGCAAATATTTCTAGTCACTAGTATTGGATAGGTTTCGTGACTAGCTTCAATAAAGAATTGCTCGCACTTAGTTTAACCACTTTCTCTGTCAGCAAGCAAATGGTGAATGATCCGTTTTAAATCTCCTAATCCAGTACAGCAGATAGAGCCGTTACTCATTTTAATGAGTCAAAGATTTAATTAGAGTTGTTTTACCACTACCTGCAAACTCTAAAAGCAAGGTAACAGGCAATGGATTAAGTTGATTTACCATTGCCCCTATTAAAGCTATGAATTAGTGAAACTGAGGAGTATGTCTAATCAAATTCATAAACTCCTCACGGGTACGGGGATCGCCTGCAAAGATACCTCGCATTGCACTCGTAGCAGTCCAAGAGCCGGGTTTTTGCACACCACGCGTCACCATACACATATGACTAGCTTCCACAACCACCGCAACACCTTGGGGTTGTAACAAGCCTTGGAGTGCATCAGCGATTTGTAAAGTTAATCTTTCCTGTACTTGTAAACGTCGCGCATACATTTCACAAATACGAGCAATTTTCGATAATCCAATCACTTTGCCATTAGGAATATAAGCCACATGAGCGCGACCGATTATTGGCAAAATGTGGTGTTCGCAGGAACTAAAGATATCAATATCCCGCACTAAGACCATTTCGTCTGCATCTTCTGTAAAGACTGCACCATTTAGTAGTTCATCCAAAGATTCATGATATCCCTTGGTAAGAAACTGTAAAGATTTCATTACCCTTTTGGGTGTATCTTTTAATCCTTCTCTATCTGGGTCTTCACCTAATCCTATCAACAAAGTTCGTACAGCTTGCATCATCTCTGCTTCTGTAACTTGTGGCTTTTGTTGAGTATCTTGAGATGCAATAATTTGTTCGGCAGAATCGAGTTCTGGACGAAATGATAAGGTCATTGTATTGCTCTGATAGTTTTTGATGGTTAGTGAGTATAATTACTTAGGTGTTATAACTTCTTTATGAAGATACAATAAACAAAGTCCACCTGTGTGCGCTTTGTTAGAGTAACCTCACTCTGAAAGAGGGAGGGCGATTAAGTGCAACTTCATACAGAATTGATATCACTAATTTTTTCTTAATACTTCTTCATAATACCAAACATTGATCTAAAAGAGAATGTACCTCATTTTTTTTCAGATTTCTGCCAATGAAGACTAGTTGATTTTTTGGCATAGTTGACCATTCTTCCCCATCGATGTGATAGCGGGGACCGCTGAGTTGAAATATATGGCGTAATTCGCTATCACTAAACCACAGAATACCCTTCGCCCGAAATACATTGTCTGGCATTTGTTCATTTAAGAAATGCTCAAATTTATAGACATCAAAGGGTTGATCGCTTTCATAAGATATGGAAACAAAGCCATCATTTTCTAAGTGATGGGAATGATGGTGATGATGTTCGTGTTCGTTATGGTGGTGGTGATGGTGTTCATCTTCATGCTCATGTTCGTGTTCGTGATGCTGGTAGTGATGCTCATCTTCCTCCATAAAAGGAGCATATTCATCTTTTTTTACTAAGTCTACATCGATAATTAATGGTAAAGCTACCTGACCATAGGTAGTATGTAGAATCTTCGCGTTTGCTTTTGTTTCCTTGATAAAAGTCTCTAAGTCTGCCAATTTGTCTGGAGTAGCTAAATCAGTCTTATTCAGAAGAATAATATCACCATAGGTAATCTGCTTTAAAGCTGCTTCACTGTGAAAGTGTTCCCGATTAAAGGCTTCGGCATCAACGACAGTGATAATAGAATCAAGAGAAGTTAAATACCGTAATTCTGTCCCTAAAAAGGTTAAGGCAATAGGTAATGGATCGGCTACACCGGTGGTTTCAATGACCATATAGTCTACACCGTCATCTCTTTCTAACACTCTATAAGCAGCATCAACTAAGCCATCATTGATACTACAGCAAATACAGCCATTACTTAATTCCATCATATCGTCTTCTGTGGAGACAAGTAACTGACTGTCAATATTAATATCACCAAATTCATTTACTAAGACAGCAACTTTTAAGTCTTGTTTATTATGTAGAATTTGATTGAGTAATGTAGTTTTTCCGCTACCTAAAAAACCCGTGATTATAGTGATAGGCATTCCCCGCTTGGGAATATTAGGAATACTCTCAGATTGGGGTATAGTAACTTGAGTCATGATTTTGCCTTTGTGAATATAGTAATTGATTCTAAATTGTCTTACTTATCTAGCAACTGAGAAATATCTATATATTTCATCTCAGCTATACTTTTATGGGCGTAGCGTAAGTGTGGGATGATTTCACTAAATTTTCAACGATTTCTCAATAGTTTCAAACCCTAAGTCATCCCGCACTTATGCTACGCCTGAATTTCTTGGTTGAGATTGTTTGCTAAACTTGACATTCATATCACTAAACCTTAAATTATGGTTTTAGATGCGATCGCAGTTTGTAAACGACTGACGACTTCATTTACCGATAGTGTTCCTAAATTTCCTTCCTCTCTGGTACGTACGCTCAAGGTTTGATTTTCCACCTCTCGCTTACCAACTACCGCAACTACAGGAATTTTTTCTAACTCTGCTGTACGAATTAATTTCCCTAACCTTTCTCCACTACCATCAACTTCTACCCTGAAACCTGCTTTGCGTAAATCGGTAGCTATTGACTCTGCATAATCTCTGACTTCATCACTCACGGGTAATAATCTTAGTTGAATTGGTGCTAACCACAAGGGAAAACTACCAGCATAGTTCTCAATTAAAATTCCAAAAAATCTTTCTAAAGAACCAAAAATAGCTCTATGAATCATAATTGGTCGCTGTCTTGTGTTATCACTAGCGACATATTCCATATCAAACCTTTCCGGTAAATTAAAGTCTACCTGAATTGTAGAGCATTGCCATAATCTACCAATTGCATCTTGAATTTTAATATCTATTTTCGGGCCATAAAATGCACCACCACCTTCGTCAATTAGATAATCCCATCCCTTAGTATCTAATGCTTGTTTTAAAGCCGTAGTTGCTAATTCCCACACATTGTCTGTTCCAACAGATTTACCAGGGCGGGTGGAAAGATTTACTTCATAATTTTCAAATCCAAAATCAGATAGTATCTGTTCTGTGAGATTTAAAATTGCCAAAATCTCATCAGCTATTTGGTCTGGTAAACAAAAAACATGAGCATCATCTTGGGTAAAGCCACGTACCCGCATTAAACCATGTAATGCTCCCGAACGCTCATAACGGTAAACTGTTCCTAACTCTGCCCATCTTAGAGGCAATTCTCGATAGGAATGCTGCTTATTCTTGTATGTTAAAACATGAAAGGGACAATTCATTGGCTTAATTTGATAAGCCTGCTTTTCCACTTCCATGGAATCAAACATATTCTCATTGTAAAAGTCAAAATGACCAGATGTTTTCCATAGGTCTAAATTGGCGATGTGGGGAGTATACAACAACTGATAACCAGACTCTAGATGGGATTTACGCCAGTAATCTTCAATCATGTAGCGAATAATTGCACCCTTGGGATGCCAAAATACCAATCCTCCACCAGCATCTTCTTGAATACTAAATAAATCCAGTTCTTGCCCTAATTTTCGATGATCTCGTCGTAATGCTTCTTCTCTTTGCTGTAAATATACTTGTAATGCTTCCGGAGTTTCCCAAGCTGTACCGTAAATACGTTGCAACATGGGTTGAGCTTCATCTCCTTGCCAATACGCACCTGCTACACTTAATAATTTGAATCCATCCGGGTGAATTTCGTCCGTAGAATTGACATGGGGTCCGGCGCATAAATCCCACCAATATTCAGTAGGGCATAAAGCATTCGCAGCGAACAATGATGCTTCTATTTTCCCAGTATCAGGATTACCAATAAAATAGCGAGTAATTATTTCCTCAACCGGAATACGTTCTAGTATGTCTAACTTGTAAGGTTCCTTTAAAGCTGAAATCTCTGCCTTAATCTCCTCCCTTTCCACTTCCTCACGAATAATTGGTAGATTTGCAGCAACGATTCGCTGCATCTCAGTCTCAATTTTACCCAGGTCATCCACAGTAATACTAACGGGACAATCAAAATCATAGTAAAATCCCGCTTCAGTAACTGGGCCTATAGCTACCTTTGTACCCGGAAACAAAGTTTGCACAGCCATTGCCATTATGTGAGCGCAAGTATGACGTATCCGCTCTAGTCTGTCTGGGTTCTGGTGTTGACAGCTATCTTGGGACTGAGGGACTGAACTTACCATGGCAAAATACAATGAGAATCGTTCTCATGATAGCGCGAAAATTAAATTTAGCAATACTTGCATAGAATATGGTGGGACTCAGTAACGTCAAAGTTATCTATATACGAGTGAAATTCAGTAGTTTTTTAATATATCTATAGTGTTGATAAATACTATAAAAATACCAGTAACAATAATCATAGGGTTTTTATGAAGTGGCAAAACCAGTTTTCTGAATCATATTTTGACAAATTGCCAAGATTTGAAAGTTGCAGTTTTGGTGAATGAATTTGGCGATATTAATGGTGATAGTCAGATTTTAGTCGCTATTGATAAGCACATGGTAAGACTTAGTAATGGTTATATTTATTGTAGTATTAATGGAAGTTTAATTGATGCAGTAAATCAATTTATAGACCAGAAAGATATTGGCCGTTGCATAAGTGCCGGATGAATTTCCTAAATTTTCAACGATTTCTCAATGCTTTCAAACGCTCATTCATCCGGCACTTATGCAACTCCAGATATTGATTATATTCTTATAGAAACTACGGGTATCGCTGAAATGATCGCTCTGATGATGATTTTTTTGAGTACTTCATTAGGTGATGTTACATGTTTAGATTCAATGATTACGGTTGTAGATGAACCTATCCCACTAATATGATTTTGTTAATCCAAATATGGATTGTTGCAAGAGACAAAAAAGCATCAAAACAAGCTGAAATTATTTTCCATCTGACCCACATTCCGCAGGTTAGTTAGGAAAGAAGATAATATTTACGACAGGGAGCATCAAAAAACAGTAGAATCCAGCACCGCTGTTCACTGAGGTTGGAAATCTGTTTCAAAGAAGCCAACGTTAATAAATGAATTGACATGAAACATTGAAACTCCCAAGGTAAAGTAGGAGTGCCAGTTGGTTTACCTAACTGATTTTGAATTGTTTGGGAGCCTGTTTTAGACATTGGCGTAATGCCCTCTGACCTAGGCTGTAAACTAGCAAACACAAACTCATAACCATTGCCAAAGCCGCCACTCTTTTCCTTGAATTTAGAAACACAGTGTAAGTCAAAAACAATGGGTCTTTGAGAAACCGAAAACCACGTTCTGTAGATTCTTGTGCCTTATATTCAGGTAAAACATCTTCGTTGCTAAGTTTGTCGGCATCAACAACATTGGTGCCAAGAATAAACCTGCCAGCCTGTTCTGTAGCAATGGTAATTGCAGTTTATTTGGGTACACGGCTTGAATATGGGAAAGTAGGGTCGGTTGAGAATCCTTGCCAGGTCTACCATGTCCCCGCTGTTGGCAATATTCAATAACTTCAATATTTGCATGCAAGTTGATGAAATGGCAACTGAGTCTCAAGTAATTTGCCTCCGTTGAATGCATCATCGGCACATGCAAATTCCTGTTGACACAATTTTCGTAGTTGGGATTGTGCCTGGGTATATTTTTTGGTCAGACGTTTGTTTTTCCAGTTGTTTTAAGTTAGATTCTTTACGCGCTTCACTTTCTATAACTAGCCACCGTTGTCCCAGACCACCAGAATCATTATAATAAGGGCCAATACGATATCCTGGGATTTTACTTGGTACCAATCCATCAATACTGTTCTTTTCTAATAGTTCTTTTGCGGCAGTTAGGGTTGCAGTCACTCGAGATACCCATCTTAATGAGACTATCATCTGCAAATTGTCTTCAGTGTAAAGGGCTGCATCCGCAACACATAAAGCATCAATTTGTTATTGTTTGTGGAAATCTGCCATAAGTGTTCCAAACATACCAGAATCGACTTCATTCCCATGTGCAACTCTTAAATATAAAGGAATATCTCCATCACCACTCCACATCAAGTCAAAGATAAATTGTTTCAAATCTGGTCGGTGGTCTCTAGAATAACCATATGTAATTGTAATTAATCCTGATTGTGCTGATGCTTCATCATCAGTACCAGTACCAGTTCCATAATCCCCATGTACATGAAATCGACTTGAATCCAACTGTAAGCTGTCCATTTTCACTCCAAATCTATCTGCTGCTGATAGTGCGACTCGGATAAAAATTTCCGTTAATCCTACATCATATAGTTTGTCTAAGACTCTGCCCAAGGGTTCATTGTTCAAATGTTCTGGTTGTATTCCCTCTTCCAATAAATGTTCCGTTGCAATCCCTGAAAAGAACTTCTCAAATAAATATAGTGGTGCACTGATAAAGCCTAAGCCATTGATAATCATTGCTTTGACCACTTGGCCTGCGCTGATTATTTCTTGGGGATGAGTTCCAAGCAGTTGGTTGAACAAATCAACCAAACTCATTTCATCAATAATCCCTGCCACTATGCCTAAGTGAGCGATATCTTGTACTTTGATTTGTGATTCTGAAAAACTCATACTTCAAAAATACAACATTCCGCAGGTGCAATAGCACCTGCGGAATGTTGTATCTGACAAGAAGACGACGATATTTTTTTGAACCCATGGGAAAAAACGTTCTTGTTGAAAACCTGGGACGGAAATTTTAATGGGTCTGCCCTTGTTCTTCTTTGTCTTGCAAACCCGCTTGGGCCGGCCATTGCGGCCTAATACCACGTCTACGTAAAGCAGCGCGCTTATCCTTAGAATCATAGGCTTTGTCAGCAGCAAGCACTTTCAGGGGTTTACGGGATCTACCCCGTTTTTTGGTCTTAACCTTTACACTGTTTAGAAGTGGTATCACCTGATATCTTTCACTACCATTGGCAAGTGTGGTGCGATTGGATAAAGGCATTCCTAAGCCTTCAGTAAGAGTGTGTATTAAAATACTCTTTTCTTTTCCACCGTAAGCAACACGATCACCACCGCCCTTTCCAGGGGGAAAAAGACCCGTTCACCGCGCCATAACTCCAGTTGATTAACCCTTTATCTTGTCTAATCCTCAATAATTGTGCTTGTAAAGCCTCTAAGGTCCCGTCCAACTCCCAACGTTTGAGCCATCTATGTCCAGAGCTCTTTTATGCCCATATTTCTTCTTTTGGAACGTCACACCAACGATACCCTGTTATCAATATATACACTAAGGTATTGAGTACATAAGGAAATGAAGAATGTGGCATTCCTCATTCGCGTTTCTCTGGCAGTTTCGGAAAAATATCCTCAAACAAAGACCACTCCAAATTACTCAGTCCTTCAAAACGTCCAGACACCAGATTATAACCATTCTTACTCAACAGGCATATTATCACCTTCTGCTATTAGTGGCATATATTCTGTAAAAACTACACTACGGACAATTGGAAATTATCTATCTCTCGTTGTAGTATTTCCACAGGTAATTGTGCCACTGCTTCTTTATTTTCGCACTCCAAAACAATTCTGCCTTGAATGCGTGCTAATAAAGCCTTCCACTGGTTATGGCTCAACTCCCCAACCAAAGAAATTTGCAAATCCTCAGTTATATCTATATCTTCTGCCATCATTAAGTTCATGGCGACACTAGATAAGAACATTTCCGCATCTTCTGCGGTGATATTACTAGTATCTATTAATAGAGTAGTAGTATTGCGAACGCGATGGGTTGCAAAAGTTTTAATTACTCCCTGTAACTCTGAACCAATAGATTCTTCTGATTGATTCCAATCGGGGAAAATGATGAAGTTATTGTCTCGTAAACTTAACTTCTCATTCATAGCAGTGATTTGGTAATTATTAAATAATTTCTGGAAAAGATTACCAATTTTTGCAGAGTAAGAGCGACTATCCAGAAAAGCCGGATTATTTTGCATTTTTGCTTTAATTTCAGCCCTCTTTTGTTGGCGCAATTCTGGATTTATACCCAGTGCCACAGCTATTTTTATGTAAGACTCTTCACTATCAGCAACTAAATCCGAAACATCTAGTGATCGTATCATTGCCGCACCCATTGCAGAACGGAAACTATTTCCTTGTCTAGCAATTACAGGTAAAGTGACCTGTAGTGGTTCTACTAACGATGTTGTACCTGCAAATGGATAGGAATCTAAATAAACATCCGCAATCTTATAGTATTCCTTAACATCTTCTCGATTAGGCACTGGTTGCGGATCTAAAATTATTAATCTATCCTTTGAGAGCCCATATTCTGAGAGTACTTCATTTAGATTATTCTCAAACACTTTTTTAGGATAACTATTTGACCAATTTGGGCCATATGGTAGAAGCACTAATACGGAATTTGGTACTTCTAAAAGTATTGTTACCCATGTATGAATCAGCTCGAAAGTAATTTTGAAAAAGTTCGCACCAGAAATGAAAATAACAGAATATTCCGCAATACCTAAACTTTCTCTATCGACTTTAATAGTTGATTTTGCTTCATCACAACCATAACTAAAACAATGGGCAGTACCTTCTAATTTTATCAACTCTTCCCGGTATTGCTCTTGCGCTATGGGTGATGGTTCGGTTAATGTACCAGAGACATAATAATCAATATGTTGCATTCCAGTTGTGACTAATGAACCACCACTAGTGACTTGATTTCTGGCTAATCTATGGGTTACTAGGAGACAAATTTGATTGGTTATTGCTGTTACATTTGTAGCAACAAATAATATGTCTAGATCATCAGCACGAATAGCATTTACCTGTGTAGTTAAATCTTGTGGTAACAGCTTAAAATAATTAGCACAGCTTTGACAATATTGTTCTAAAGGATGACCAGTTTGATTCAAAGAATATAAAATAACTTCAAATTCTCTACTGAGATATTCATAAACAGGAAGATAGGCGAATGTTTCAGAACCAGGCATGAAATGTGCTGCAAGGATACCGACACGGATTTTTTTTCTATTTACTGGTCTTTCTGGAAACTCATAATTTACTTGACATCCATTATTTTTCAAGAAATGTTCTATAATTGCTGCTCGTTTAACATAGAGTTCTTTTAGATTTTCTTCGTTGAAGTATGTGGGGATAAAGTTAGCGCATTGAGCAAAATAGTTAACAATTCCCTGTGGAATAGGGAGAGAATTTTTGTTAAATATAGAAGTGTAGAAATAGTTAACCCATCCCTGCATATAACCGTAGTAATTATTTGCCTCTTCAGATTTATGGAAATGTATTGGAGAAGAAAATAGTAATTGTAGATAATCATGAAGTAACCAATTCGGTATAAAAGAAAAGTCATGCTCCAATGGTAGCTCGTCAGCACGGCTATAGAGCATTGCAGCCAGGATATGCTGAATCGCTTTTGGTTGATTAAATCCTTCTGCAACTTGTCCTAGAATTTCATTTACAAACAACTGTTCACTCTCTGTCAAATTCTGGTTTTGAATACCACTCTTGACAAGAACTCGATATCCTTCACCAATTTTGCTGGCGTATACTTTTTCGATTTGATTTGGCTCCACAGATAGCAAATATTCAGCCATCTGTTTTCTAAAATGAGATAATTCTTCTAATAAAAATAGCTTTGATGGCTCTATTTTGTATTGCTCTGTAACCCTGAATATTTTATCCGTCAACTCATAATTATCAATAAATTCTCCAATAGGGATCTGAGGAATAGTATTTTGAACGGAGAGATTAATACGTGTTGGGTATTGAGGATATTCCTGTGTATTTTGTTTGATTTCCAAGTACTTAATTGGCTCAAACTCCGGTTGACGTGAGTACTTAACTTGTAATATTCTGATATACTCCATAATCAGTATAGGTTCCTGATATTTAGGAGATATGTATTTTCTAATTAAGTTCTCTCCCAAGCCGATAATCAATTCATAATCTCCCAGCTCTCCTAGGGTTATGCAAGCAGAAGACATAGGAGCTACGACCTTTGTTATTGGCAGAAAAGGGACAAAAAATTCAATAGGTACATGGTTTAAATCTGAAATAACGAAGGCTTTACGACCATGTTCACATAACTTTTCCGCCAGTAATTGTGACTGATTATATGCCTGCCTAGGATGTCCTTTGACGATTATTGCTTCTTCTGCTTGAGTATGTGCTAAGGCGCATGACAAGTAACAAGCTATTTCGTCTTCATAACTCTTAGTGTATCCTGCCTCTGTATCATATGATGTCAGGACAATAGTTATAGAATTACCTAATTGATTTATAATTTCTGCACAATATTCATTAAGTTTTGGGATATTCCTGGCACTATCACACACTACTGAACTAAAAAAATCTGCTTCTACACGCCTAACGGGGCATTTTTCTAAGGCATTTTCTCCATCTACTGGTACAAATGGTAAATAAGCATCATCCATCGGGATAAAATCACCTGATGGGTTCAGGGGTGGACTATTATAAAGATTACTCCAATATTTACTACTAACCTCTAGCCAACCAACTTCTCCATAGCATATCTTACGGGAGTTTGGGTAAGCATATAAAAAGATTTCGTTTATAAATTGCCAATTGCGGAGTGTATATATTACATCAACACAATTAATATTAATAGTCCTTTTTAATAACTCTACAGTTGATACAAAATCAAGAGAATTATCTGTACAAAAAAACTGAAATCCATGCAACAGTATTCTATCTTTAAAATCCCATATTTCAGATATTTGTAAACATACTTCTGTAAGTTTTGGGTCTGGTCTATATCCACCTAATATTAATATGTCTTCACAATTTTGATATTCTCCAGATGCTTTCTGGTAGCAAAGAGCAGAAAGAACATATAGAAGTTGATTGGGACCTTGAGCTATAATTAATCTAACTTTATTTTGAGACATATTCTGAAAAAATAAACTAATAATAAAGTTTAAGGCAACTCGATATGTTGTTTTTTTTAGACATAGACTACACATTGAGGTTGTTATGTCAACAACAAAAATTTAAACTAATAATATGTTGACCTATTGTTTCAACTAAATCAGATTTCTTCCCAAAAGAAATGCTTCAGCAGCTTCCACCCCAACACTAGCACCACGCCATTTGGCTAGATGCTCTAAAGCATTAACAGAACGAGCATGAGGGAAAGGACGCATTTCCGACTCATAAGCTGTCAAAGCTTTAATTTTCAAACTTAGGGTTTCTGATATATCCACAAACCAGTTAGGAGTGAAAGGAAGTGCAGAGCTAGAGGGCTGCCATTCGGTACTGGAGGCAATTTCAAAAAATAGTAAGGTTTGAACAATTTGTCCTGGTATTGGTCGAACAGCAGTTACTACCGCTTCATGGATGCGACGATGGTCGATATTCACATCACCAAAGTGGTGGGTATAAATGATTTCTGGTTGATATTGGGAGATTTTTTTTTCTATGACTTTAATCACATCAAGTAAGTCACAACTATCCATCCGATTGTCGGGAAAGTGATGTAATTTTAGGGATTGAACTCCTAGAATTTCACTAGCTTGCTGAGCGGCTACAGCTAAGGCAGAAAGTTGATTTTTTGCCTTAGATCGATCGCGTTGTAAACTGCGGCTAGTAGCTCCCTCTGCCATAATTAATACATGGACAATGTCACCTTGTTCAGTGTGTTTGGCGATCGCACCACCGCAACCAAGAACCTCATCATCAGGGTGTGCAGCAACTACAAGTACTTTCATACTAAATACTTTGCTTGTGTCTGAATAGCCTTCTGGTCTTTTATTAAGATATCCAAACTTTGAGAACCACAATTAAATAGCAAGTCAACAATAGACATATATGGCTCAAAGTTTCCCCTCCAGCATTGAAGATATTGGGGATGATGATAATTTTGATACTCTACTTGAATTCCTTTCTCCTTAAATAACTCCTCGCGAATGTAATTTTGCCCAAGCCTACCAGACAGGTAAGTAATTGCTCTTGCTTTTTGGCACAAGTTAAGTATCAGTTCATCTTTTATTCCTTCAGTATTTATTTCTGAACTGAATAGCAACGATGTATTAATCTTTAAAACCTCAAGCAAATAATTAGTAATTTCACGGCATAAATCTGATAGATATTGCCATTCACGCTGATAGACTGACTTAAAAAATGAGCTATGTTGCTGAAAATAGGGGGCCTTCCCGTAGTTGTGACGCATGGTTTGCCAATGTTTAACTCTCCAGTTGGTGCTATTATCAATTTCCAGGGATTTAATGGCCAAATTTCCAAATCTATCTTTAGTCTTGACTGGAACCGTTAACCAACACCAGCCATTCGCTATTTTTATTTTGTTCCTATTGGTAAAACTATTTTTTTCAAACTGTACGTGATCTAGTACGATATGCAAGTCACTAACAGCAATGCGTTGGAAATAACCTAGCCATGGTAAATAAGCTGGCTGATTGATAGATACGATCATCTGTAATGTGATTCCCGATACATATAAATGGTAAAGTCATGTTGCATATAGTCATGGCGTAAAATGACCCAAGGAGTCAGGGTACGGCAAAATTTAACTGTAGCCAGAGGATCTGCATAAAACTCTCCTGATTCTTTTTGAGTACCCCAGCTACTGAGGGAATTAAAAGCCAATGCTTGATTACAAGT
>CBZS010000404.1 GCA_000613065.1 Richelia intracellularis
GGTAAAAGCAACACTGAAAAATGCGGGTTTTGCTTTTCCCATGCGAAAGATAGTGATTAACCTCACCCCTGCTGATTTACGTAAGGAAGGACCTGCTTTTAATTTGCCTATTAGTCTAGGTATTTTGTCAGCGTCCGAGCTAGTGAAGGCTGATTTATTAGGAGATTATCTGTTTTTA
>CBZS010000405.1 GCA_000613065.1 Richelia intracellularis
AAAATTTCGGCTTGAATATGGGAAATTAGGGTAGGTTGAGAATCCTTGCGAGGTCTACCACGTCCCCGGTGTTGGCCATCTTCAATAACTTCAATATTTGCAAGCTGATGAAATGGCAACTGAGTCTCAAGTAATTTGGCTGGGTTGAATGCATCTTCGGCACATGCAAATTCCTGTTGACACAATTTTCGTAGTTGGGATTGTGCCTGGGTATATTTTTTGGTCAGACGTTTTTCCAGTTGTTTGAAGTCAGATTCTTTAGGGGGTTCACTTTCTATCACTAGCCACCGTTGTCGCACACCACCAGAATGATTACAACAGGGGGCAATACGATATCCTGGGATTTTACTTGGTACAAATGCATCAATACTGTTCTTTTCTAATAGTTCTTTTGCAGCAGTTAGGGTTGCAGTCACTCGAGATACCCATCTTAATGAGACTATCATCTGCAAATTGTCTTCAGTGTAAAGGGCTGCATCCGCAACAAATAAAGCATCAATTTGCCATTGTTTGTGGAAATCTGCCATAAGTGTTCCAAACATGGCAGAATCGACTTCATTCCCATGTCCAACTCTTAAAGATAAAGGAATATCTCCATCACCACTCCACATCAAGTCAAGGATAAATTGTTTCACATCTGGTCGGTGGTCTCTAGAATAACCATATGTAATTGTAATTAATCCTGATTGTGCTGATGCTTCATCATCAGTACCTGTTCCATAATCCCCATGTACATGAAGTGAACTTGAATCCAAGTGGAAGCTGTTCATTTTCACTCCAAATATATCTGCTGCTGATAGTGGGACTCGGATAAAAATTTCCGTTAATCCTGCATCATCTAGTTTGTCTAAGACTCTGCCCAAGGGTTCATCGTTCAAATGTTCTGGTTGTATTCCCTGTGCCAATAAATGTTCCGTTGCAATCCCTGAAAAGAACTTCTCAAATAAATATAGTGGTGCACTGATAAAGCCTAAGCCATTGATAATCATTGCTTTGACCACTTGGCCTGCGCGGATTATTTCTTGGGGATGAGTTGTAAGCAGTTGGTTGAACAAATCAACCAAACTCATTTCATCAATAATCCCTGCCACTATGCCTAAGTGCTCGATATCTTGTACTTTGATTTGTGATTCTGAAAAACTCATACTTCAAAAATACAACATTTTGCGATTGCACCTGCAGAATGTGGGTTTCAACGATTTCTCAATGCTTTCAAACGCTAATTCATCCCGCACTTATGCAACGGCACC
>CBZS010000406.1 GCA_000613065.1 Richelia intracellularis
GACCAACCCAATTGTCTTGGTTATGCAAAGTTTGCAGTTCAGAAATAGGAACACACCAAATTTGACCTTTTTCAGTACGATGATGACCTTTCTCTACCCGTTTATCATAACTATGGATAATACCTTTAAAACCTTAATATAACTGTTGCTCAAACCGATTTTTCACTTGTCCCGTAAAGTGTAGTCTGATTACCGATGAATCCTAAAACATAATCTGCTTTTGCGTAAAATATTTGGGATGGAATTGCTGTTTGTGTACCCATCGTATCAATGGTAATAATACATCCAGCCATGTCTAATAATTCCAATAATGCAGGTATTGCTGTAATTTCATTCGATTGATTTATGGTCTTGTTTTACTTGTCCTAAAACAAGACCATAAATCAATCGACCATGCACTAACTAGATGTAAGGCTGATTTACCCTGTTCTCTATCATAGGAACCATTGATGGTAAGACCCTCAATGGTAATTACCTGTGCTGCTGCGGCTTCAACTATTTATTCTACCCAAGGTCGAAAGCATCGCTCAAATACTTTTGGGTTAATGGGTTCAAACACCCGTGGAAAGGTATCTGCACTTGGGATGCCCTCTGGTAAAGCTAAAAACAGCTCCAACCAGTGGTATTTACTCAATCCATAATTTTCCATGTCCTCCCATCCCTTACCTCCTGTAATCACTGATAGTATTCCAATGATTAAGGTGATTTTTGAAAAATAAATTACCACCTAAAGCTGTTGAATCAAGATATCCCATTTGGGCAACCGTGGACTTCGCTGTAATCTAAAGTCGACTTGTTTCATAGCTTTCTTTGTTAGAGAAATGCCTTTTTGGTAAACAGTTTTACTTAAACTCAAGATAGGATATAAGCCTTTCCAAATCATACTCGAAGCCCAGGAAAGCATTACTTCAACATCAACAAGCTTCACCCCCCCCCCCATTCCAATGCTGGTCAAGAATACCACAACAACCCTCTATGGGATTGTATTTACTATGGTAAGGAGAATAGTAAAGCCATTGAATTGGTATATTTAGAAAATCAACAAACTCAACCATCCTTTTTTTTAATTTAGTTCTTACTCTACTACTTTCCAGACCATTATCAACTTTTATTTGTATCAGTTCGGTATCCTGCTTTTGTTATGGTGTCATTGTCTTCCACCATTGAATTAGAGTATCAACAATAAAATCTCTGGTTTTATAAGAAGAACTACCAAAGTTAATATACAATAATTGCCCACTATCTTCATCAAGAATCCCACAGGGAGTATATTTTTCTGTGCATCCCATATCATGATACTCTGCTTGATTGTCTCCTCTGGTTTTTCCACCACGAGAATAACCCCCGATATTAACGGTAGCTTTGCAATCCATGCTTAGTCCTTTGAGTTTGAGGCTTGTTTGTTGATTGCGGCTCAAATTCTTTGATGTTGTTGAAGATATCATCCGTTTGTGAAATTTTTTTTGAGGTTTGGCTTTTACTACTTTACGAAGACCATAGCCCATTCGATTCAATACTTGTGCCATTGTACTGGCGCAAGGCAATTGCTCCTGGGTAAATCCCTGTTCTTTGAGTTTTTCTAGTGCGGATGTTGCTGTTAAGCGGATATAGGCTAAGGAAGTTTTAAATGTTGGGTCTTGTTGAGAATCAGATTCTGCAATTTGTCCCAGGGATAATGCCACAAGAGAAGAGGTTGTTTCTCCTGGCAACGCTTTGCTGTGCTAAAGGCTGATTGTAATCCCACACAGATTATCCCTGTTCTTTTTTCCGTTAACCCTAACTCTATATTTTCTCTACCCCAACCGAATACTATTTGTGCTAACTTTGCTCTACCTTGGCAATATTTCAAGGTCATCTCAGGTTGAAAGCCCCGACGTTGTACTCCATTCATTTTCCATGCTGGCAACCGCAAGTCTTCTATTTGTGATCTTGTTAATGATTTGGGTTCCTCTGCTGGGTCTAGTATACTCCAAAATACTTGCCCCTGTTTTTTTACTCATCAACATTACATCTGATTTGCATTGGTAAATTATTTCTTAGAAATAACCTAAAAGATCTGTTAATAAATGGACACGAGTTCTTTCTACAGGTGGGTCTTCTATCTCAGTAAAAATTAATGACATTTTTTCTGTCAATGCAGTGGCATTAGCTATACTCAAATTTTTTGAGCTTTTAATCTTTGGTTTTGAAGATTTGAAACCCGTAGGCGCAAGCCTTCTTGTCAGAGATACCATTAGACCCCAGATTCCGCAGGTGCGATCGCAAAATGTTGTCTTTTTGAAGTATCAGTTTTTCAGAATAACAAATCAAAGTACAAGATATGGAGCACTTAGGCATAGTGGTAGGGATTATTGATGAAATGAGTTTGGTTGATTTGTTCAACCAACTGCTTGGAACTCATGCCCAAAAAATAATCAGCGCAGGCCAAGTGGTCAAAGCTATGATTCTCAATGCCTTAGGCTTTATCTGTGCATCACTATATTTATTTGAGAAGTTCTTTGAAGGGATTCCAACGGAAAATTTATTGGCAGAGGGAATACAACGAGAACATTTGAACGATGAACCCTTGAGCAGAGTCTTAGACAAACTATATGATGCAGGGTTAACGGAAATTTTTATCCGAGTCGCACTATCAGCAGCAGATAGATTTGGAGTGAAAATGGACAGCTTTCACTTGGATTCAAGTTCATTTCATGTACATGGTGATTATGGAAGTGGTACTGATGATGAAGCATCAGCATAGTCAGAATTAATTACAATTATATATGGTTATTCTAGAGACCACAGACCAGATTTGAAACAATTTATTCTTGACTTGATGTGGAGTGGTGATGGAGAGATTCTTTTATATTTAAGAGTTGCACATGGGAATGAAGTCCATTCTGCCAGGTTTGGAACACTTCTGGCAGATTTCCACAAACAATGGCCAATTAATGCTTTATTTGTTGCGGATGCAACCCTTTATACTGAAGACAATTTGCAGATGATAGTCTCATTCAGATGGGTCTCTCGACTTCCTGCAACCCTAACTGCTGCAAAATAACTATTAGACAAGAACAGTATTGATGCATCTGTACCAAGTAAAATCCCAAGATATCGTATTGCCCGCTGTTGTAATGATTCTCGTGGTGTACGACAACGGTGGCTAGTGATAGAAAGTGAAACCCCTAAAGAATCTGACTTACAACAACTAGAAAAACGTCTGACCAAAAAATATACCCAGGCACAATCCTAACTACGAAAATTGTGTCAACAGGAATTTGCATGTGCCGAAGATGCATTCAACGCAGCCAAATGACTTGAGAGTCAGTTGCCATTTCATCAACTTGCAAATATTGAAGTTATTGAATATGGCCAACACCGGGGACGTGGTAAACCTTGCAAGGATTCTCAACCTACCCTAATGT
>CBZS010000407.1 GCA_000613065.1 Richelia intracellularis
TATTAGATATAGATAACTATGAAAACTCTGAAGCTAAATGATTAAATAGAATGAACAGTGATAAGAAATTAATTGATGTGTCTTAATTTCGTCAAAAATGATTTGATTGTGAGCTGGAAGTTGACACACACATGAATTTAGATGTGATTTAATAAGGACTAAATTATAAATACATATGTATAACTGCAAGAGTTCGGTATATTGGATATAAAAGTTACAACCCTTGTTTAGAAAAGTTGGGATATCTCGATGCCAGTTGCAGCTAACTCAATCAAGTTTGGTACAGACGGTTGGCGCGGTGTAATAGC
>CBZS010000408.1 GCA_000613065.1 Richelia intracellularis
CCAGGGATTTTATAAGAAGAACGACCAAAGTTAATATAGAAGAATTGCCCACTATCTTCATCAAGAATCCCACAGGGAGTATATTTTTCTGTGCATCCCATATCATGATCTTCACCTTGATTATCTCCTCTGGTTTTTCCACCACGAGAATAACCCCCGATATTAACCGTAGCTTTGCAATCCATGCTTAGTGGTTTGACTTTGAGGCTTGTTTGTTGATTGCGGCTGAAATTCTTTGATGTTGTTGAAGATATCATCCGTTTGTGCAATTTTTTTGAGGTTTGGCTTTTACTACTTTATGAAGACCATAGCCCATTCGATTCAATACTTGTGCCATTGTACTGGCGCAAGGCAATTGCTCCTGGGGAAATCCCTGTTCTTTGAGTTTTTCTAGTGCGGATGTTGCTGTTAACCGGGTATAGGCTAAGGAAGTTTTAAATGTTGGGTCTTGTTGAGAATCAGATTCTGCAATTTGTCCCAGGGATAATGCCACAAGAGAAGAGGTTGTTTCTCCTGGCAACGCTTTGCTGTGCTAAAGGGTGATTGTAATCCCACACAAATTATCCCTGTTCTTTTTTCCGCTAACCCTAACTCTATACTTTCTCTACCCCAACCGAATACTGTTTGTGCTAACCTTGCTCTACCTTGGCAATATTTCAACGTCATCTGAGCTTGAAAGCCCCGACGTTGTACTCCATTCATTTTCGATGCTGCCAACCGCAAGTCTTCTATTTGTGATCTTGTTAATGATTTGGGTTCTTCTGCTGGGTGTAGCATACTCCAAAATACTTGCCCCTGGTTTTTTACTCATCAATATTACATATTACTTTCATTCGTAAATTCTTTCTTATAAATCACCTAATTAAATTGACAGGCTTTTTACCAGAAGGTTATTCACTTGGTCTTAATCGTTCACGCCAAGAACCTTCTTGAGAACCAGAAAATCTATTTACTCTTGGTGGTGATGAAGTCCTTTGAGGATTATTTCTATTTCTGCTGGGAGAATTAATTAGAATAATTCGATTCTACTGTATGCTTACGGCGGGAGCTAGAGGAATTAGATGAAGAAGAATCTCTAGAACGACGACGGCCAATTCTTCCATTACGTCTTCTAGTTGAAGATGACTCTTCGTTTCTACGCCTTCTACGTTTCTTCGTTTCTACGCCGACGACTGGTATTATCCTCATCTAAATCATGAACTTTAGGAATTGCACCGTTAATTAGGCGTTTTGGCTTGATTTGCTTGGCTTTGATTGTACCTTTGCGTTTACTTAATTTGGGTAAGGAAGGAAAATTTTACACTTCCATCTCTTCTGTGACTACTCCCATAAATCTCCGCCAAGCCACAGCTGTACTACTACTACCACCCCGAGTTTTTTGGTTATCATCATTACCTAACCACACCCCAGTAACTAATTGGGGAATATAACCAATAAACCACAAATCCCTAGCATCCTCCGTGGTACCTGTTTTTCCAGCTACAATTCGAGATAAACTGGCAGGTCTACCTGTACCACGAGTTACAACTCGACGCAACATCTAGGACATAATAGCAGCACTATCTTTATCTAAAGCTTGTTTAGATTTGTAGTTTGCTGACCAAATTACTTTACCTTGGCGATTAAGAATTCTCCTAATCCCATGGGGCTCTGTGTGCAATCCTTGGGTGGCAAAAGTCCCATAAGCACTTGTCAACTTTAGTAAATTGACCTCATTGGAACCAAAGCCAAGGGAATAAACTGACTTGAGTTCTGATTTAATCCCCATACTCTTAGCTAACTAAATGGTGGGTTCAAACCCAACTTTAAGCAAAATTCTTACGGCAATTACATTAATAGACTTAGTCAGGGTATCTCTCATGGTCATCCAACCCCGAAAACCTTCATCAAAGTTTTTAGGTTCGTAAGCATCCACAATCAAAGGTGAGTCCCGGTAGCGATCATAGGGACTTTTGCCACTAGCGATCGCGGTTGCATATAAAAAGCTTTTAAAGGTAGAACCTCGCTGTCTTTGTGCCTGGGTAACGCGAATTTATTCTTATCAAAGTCTTTACCCCCTACCATGGCTTTAATTTCACCAGTACGGGGATCTATTGCCACAATTGCAGCTTGTTTAAATCTCTGCCATTTTCCTTCGTTACGTAAGGTTCTTGCCACTGCTTTTTCTGCAGCTTTTTGCCATTCCAAGTTCAGGGAGGTTTCTACTGTTAAACCACTACCCAAAACTTCTTTAGAGACATATTTAGGCAATTCTTTTTGAATATAACTAATAAAATAAGGCGCTTCTGTTTCCCACCGTTTGGGAGAGCTGGCGTTAAGTTTAATGGGTTCTGCAATGGCTGTTTGGTAGTGTGTTGGCGTAATTAACCCATCTTCTAACATCCTTCCCAAAACTAAATTTCTTCTAGTTGTAGCGGTTTCTATGCTCTTTTGGGGAGAAAATAGATTGGGTGCGGGGGGTAAAGCGGCAATAGTTGCCATTTCCCCTAAGGTGAGTTTATCTACCTTTTTACTAAAATATACCCATGCAGCATCCGCTACCCGATAAGCCCCCGAACCTAAGTACACTAAATTCAAATAGCGTTCAATAATCTGGTCTTTGGTTAAAGTCTCTTCCATTTTTTGCGCCAGACGTACTTCTTTGACCTTTCACAACATTGTCCGCTGTTGCTTGAGGAAGAGGATCCGCACTAGCTGTTGAGTAATAGTACTTCCACCTTGAACCACATCTTGCGTTCGCAAATTATTTAATAGGGCTCTGGCAATTCCGTAGGCATCAACCCCGTCATGTTGACGAAATCTTCTATCTTCAGAAACAACAAAAGCCAGTTTTAGTTTCTCTGGTATTTCTTCTAACTTTAGTGGTACCCTAGCAATTTGTCCCTGCTGCTGTAAAACTTTGCCATCAGCAGCTTTAATAGTCAGTGTTTGTTCCCTAACCACAGCATTTAATGCAGCTTTGTCAGGTAATGCTTTATCTATTTCATTTATCCCGTAGTTGATGGCAACAATGCTACTACCCACACCCAAACCCAACCAGAACCAAGGGAAAAGTATAAAATATTACTCTTTTAAAAAGCCTACTCGTCAACTGTAATCAGAATTTGCCAATTTGCTTAATGAATTGTTTTTCCTTAATAATTTTTTTAGTAGTTAAGTCGTCCTGTACAGACTTTTCTGGAGCAGATTCTTCACTGACATTACGAACGCTAGGCATTCACGGGGGTTTATCCTCGGGATATTGGGTTAATTTCGTTGATATTTCTTTAAAGCAAGAGGTAATCTTAGCCACTGTAATTCCTCGCTTCCAAGTAGTTGCTAACTAAGCACCATCAAGAACTCGGGGTTGTATACTACGATTGTGTTAGTAGAATAACCCATGAATATGGAAAAGATATTCATTAAAGAGTTGGTATTTCCGTTGTAATTTTAGGAAAACTTATCAGAAGTTTTGTATGATACATTTTTTGACTATTGTTTCTATATAAAAAATACCAAAGGGGTTTTTATCCTTTGCTTTGTTGTTCAAGAGACTAGTTGCATCTATCAGTGTGCAATTGCTTTAGATAATAATTTGGGTGATTTTCTAAATATTTTGAAATAAGCTTAAAAAATTATCTCATACACTCGTATACACCCGGAATCAGAATGTGATCGCATTCTAGTTGAGATAAAACTAAAGTGTTTGCTCTGCCAAATTAAATTATTTGAATGCCTGTATTTTATTTATGAAGTGAAAGTCACGCTGTAATCATTATTAAAATAACTGTTAACAATTGGAAATCAATATGGGTCGATAGTCCCATCACAGAGACAAATAACAACTAATAACATTGCCTGTTTCTATCGAAAAAATGTTCCCTTATACAGCCATTCTTATTATTCCCACTGGCATTGGTGCATCCATTGGGGGTTATGCTGGTGATGCCATACCCGTTGCTAGGATTTTATCCCAGGTTTGCGAGCGCTTAATTACCCATCCCAATGTGCTCAATGGAGCCTGTCTCTACTGGAATATTCCCAATACTTTTTATGTGGAAGGTTATGGACTAGATAGATTTACGGCAGGTGATTGGGGCTTACATCCAGTCCATCAAAACAAAATTGGTTTACTGCTAGACCAAGGTATAGAACCAGAACTACGACTACGCCAACTACAAGCTGCTGATGCAGCTAGGGGAACCCTGGGTTTATCTCTAACTGATTATGTAATTACAGATGCTCCTTTAGACGTAGAATTACGTACATCACAATCCGGTGCAAGTTGGGGGACAATTGGTAATCCCGATAGCTTATTACGGGGTGCAGAGGTATTAATTAACAAAGCAGGTGCGGAAGCGATCGCAGTTGTTGCCAGATTTCCTGATGATAGTGATAATGAAGCAGATCAAAACTATCGTCTCGGACAAGGGGTAGACTCCATAGCTGGGGCAGAAGCGGTAATTAGTCATTTGGTTGTGCGACAATTTCAAATCCCCTGTGCTCACGCACCCGCGTTTTACCCCCCACCTCTAGAAGCAAATTTATCACCCCGTGCAGCAGCAGAGGAGTTAGGATATACTTTCCTGCCAAGTGTAATGGTAGGATTGAGTCGCGCCCCTCAATTTATCACTAGAAAATTTGTGGATAAAACTGATACAATGCTCGATGGTGATGCAAGTGTTTGGGCAGAACAAGTGAATGCGGTAATTGTACCAGCCAATGCTTGTGGTAGTAGTACTTTGCTAAACTTGAGTGAGAAGCGATGTCAAGTTATCACAGTTGAAGAGAATCAAACCCATATACAAGTCCCCCACCAACCTCTAGGGATAGAGTCTATACAGGTTAGATCCTACTTAGAAGCTGTGGGTGTAATAGCGGCACATAAAGCAGGTATTAATCCATTATGTCTCCATCCCACCATTAACCCTTTACAGCCGCTGATTATTTAGTTATTAGTAACACAAGCATTCCCTACCCTATTCCCGTGATTGAAAAGCAAGAACCAGAAATTCCATATCTCACCCGAATTCAAGTATTGGTAGCCATGGGTGTGACAGCAATATTATTATGGATAGTTGCTAAATTATGGCTACAAATTGGTGGTATCCCCCTTATGTCTTGGCGTTGGTCCCCCCGTGATTTTTCCCTTGGTATCGGCTTGGGATTATGTATTACAGGTTTTAGTGGTTTAGCTTATCAATATTGGGCTGCTTATCGTAAAAGTGCTGATTACTACTTAGAAGTTGTTCTTAAACCTTTGGTTTTACTAGACTTAATTTGGCTAGGCTTGTTACCAGGATTGAGTGAAGAACTATTATTCCGAGGTGTGATGTTACCAGGTTTAGGGATGAATCACTTTGCTGTCATTTTATCTAGCCTTTGCTTCGGTGTTCTACATTTGAGTGGTTCCCAACAATGGTCATATGTCATCTGGGCAACCGTTGTGGGACTATTCTTGGGGTACAGTGCCCTGCTCAGTGGCAATCTTTTAGTGCCAATTGTGGCTCACGTCTTAACGAATTTATTGTCCAGTTCTCTGTGGAAATTAAAGCAATTATAGGGTAAACTCTGCTACATCATCTTCACTCAATTCCATGCCTTGTCCGACAATTGTGGGTTTAAAACTATCAACATGAATTACCTTAGTGAAAGATATGCCAGTAGCGCACCTCGATTAATCAAGTCTTAGGTAATCTCAGGGGTTTCGAAGAACTACAAGAAAGTGAAGTTGGGCAAAAAATAGCTCAACCGGAAGGAACGATTTCTAGTTTAAATCTGGCTCAAGAGAGCCAATTTAGACGCAATTATCCCACAGCTTTAAGATTTTCATTCTCCCAAAATGCATAACGTTTGAAGTTGTAGACTAAATTCTTCACTCCAATAGTTGCCTTGACTGACTGCTTACCAATGGAACCCATTAACTTGCCTCCAATTTCATTAACCCAGTGACCAAAAACGTGTTCGACCTTAGCTCTGACTTGAGAACGCTCTCGATTATCTTCTTTGTGTTTTGCAGTCAATGGATGATTGCCGTAGGCTCGTTCATGAATGTGACTGAGGAATTGTAAAATCTGTAGAATCCATTCAATAGATTCACTACCATAGGCACTATCTGCCCAAACCTCTTCCTCCTGGTGTTGCTCATCCAACAGTGCCCCTAACACTTGGGAATCATGCACTGAGGCATCCGTGACTTGATAG
>CBZS010000409.1 GCA_000613065.1 Richelia intracellularis
AGTTAGAAACCTGTAATATAGATCGCTCCTTAACAAAAACTCCCCTTACAGCCACATCTTTAGATCAAGTCTTACATCAAAATATTCCCCGGTGGCAAGAAACCGCTAGCAAACGAAATCTGACTTTGGAAGTAGTCTTACCCCAACAGTTACCAACTGTGGTAAGTAACCCTGTGATGTTAGATAGAATGCTAACTGGTGTAATGGAAAATGTTACTCGTAATCTACCTCCTGGAAGTCGGATTCAAGTGCAAGTAATACCTGCGGGGAATCAATTAAAGTTGCAATTATTACCCCTACCCCAGTCTGAAACACAAAATTGTAAGTCCCCATGTAACCCACCAATCCGTAAGGCATTAGGTCAACTTTTAACCTTTCAACCAGAAACGGGGACAATTAGCCTCAATCTTTCTGCAACTAAGCATCTCTTCCAAGAAATTGGTGGAAAGCTGATTGTCCGTCAGCGTCCGCAGCATGGAGAAGTCTTAACTATTTTTTTGCCCTTAGAAATCAAGGAGAAGCAGCCTTTAGGTGTAAAAAATTAGTACATTAAACCCTATAATTTTCCAAGGAACATAATTGCCTGTCTGCCTAATAAAAACAACTCCTGTAAAAAGGCGCTAGACATAATCAATGCCCTTCCAGAACTGTCGGCAAATTGACAGTAAAGGTAGAACCTTCCATTAACTTACTTGTAACGGTGATGGAACCACCACTAACTTCTACCAATTGTTGCACCATAGTTAAACCTAATCCAGCACCCCCAGGATCTTCTGTAGTTGCTGGGTGTACACGATAAAAACTGTCAAAAATCTTCGGCAAGTCATTTTCAGAAATACCGATACCCGTATCTTTGACTTCTAATTGGACATAATCACCTTGAACCCGTGTTCTTACCCAAACTTGTCCACCATTAGAGGAAAATTTAATACTGTTGGCAATTAAATTAATTATGATTTGCCTGAGCCCACCACTAACACACTGTACACCAGGTAATTCATTGGGCACTGTGTAGGCAAGCATAATGCCTTTTTCTTGAGCCAGAGGTTGGTAAGTACTAACAACACCAGGAACAACATCTGCGAGATGAACAGATTCTAAATCGGTCTCATATAAATTGTGTTCTATTTGTATTAGCTCTAACATCCCATTAATCAGTGCATTTTGTCGATCGCACTGACTATTAAGCATTTGTAAATAACGTTGACGCTGGGGTATTTTCATCGTTGGAGAGTTTAACAAGCTCAAGGCTGTTTTCATATGTGTCAACGGTGTACGTAGTTCTTGACACACATGATTCAAATATTCATCTTTATTGATAAGAGAGTTTTGCAAACTTTGATTTTGCTGTTGGATTTTAGTAACTTTTTGACTAATAACTTGGCGACTAATTTCGTCTTGCCTTTTAATCTGTTTTGCTAATAACTGATTAACTAATTCTATTTTGTTGGGTGTTTCGGAAACGACAAAGTCTTTAGATATATTTTCTGGAGCAATTTCTTGATAAATACCATCTAGCACCCGTTGGATGATCTTACTATCAAAACAGGTGATCCCTAATAATGATGCTGTTTTATTTTGATTTATATTGCTAGATTTAGATTCTGCAGGTTTCTTCTGCGGGCGATATGCCAAAATTAAGCTGCAAAACTCTGGTGATAAGGCGACAAAAAAATATTCCCTTTTTAATTTGCTATCTGGGTCAAGTTGTAAGTATAAGTGATGTAGTGATGAGCCTTGATTGATACCTGCACCAATTTCTAAATTCTTTTTCTCTAAATGGCAAGTATAGACCGTTGGATTTCTATGTAATGCAGAATAATAACGGGTAATTTCCGATTGCCAAATACTTCCTGGAGGTAATTTTACCCATAGGGTTGCTGCAATCTGACGTTCAATCAACAAATCAATTTGTGACTTTACTAGCGAAAGCAATGTTGCAGAAGTTAAAGGAAATGCTTGGGGAGAGTCGGGCTCTCCTAAAGCTAATTGACAAAAAGAAATATCCTGAGTCGGAGAAACGTTCATGAATTCAGCACAATTGAAAAACAGAAGTATTAATATTTCGGAGTTGGTGTTAGGAAAATCATCAGCTACTAAAATACACTAAATTTTATAAGTATAAAGGCTTCCGTATGTGTGTATATTATGACTCAGTTTAGCAGTCAAATCACTTTACGCAATTTAAATTATATTATCTCATTAGTAGATATACCAATATTGCTGATTCGTCAATACTAAGTGTGAAAAAGTTTACTTGAGCAGGGAAAGGGAAATAGATAATGTTGGTAGTTGACGGTTAATCTGCCGCTTCAGATTGCGCCATTTACTACCTTGAAGACATATTGGTGTAGCCTTCTTAGAGGGTAGTGCCTTCTGCAAGTAGTCGCTCCGCGTCTATGATGCCCTCCGGGTACTGTGGAACGCCTGAGGCCGACCAATAGCCTTTCGGGGAACGCAGTCGCCTGTACTGCAATGGCTTACTGCGTTACCGTGTCACCGTGACTCCCCCTTTCCACTGCCTCCTATACTTTGGCTAGGTTTCTATTCCCTAAGGCTTTTCTTGCTTGCTCTCTGTCATCAAAATGAATTTTCTCTGTGCCTATAATTTGGTAATCTTCATGACCTTTACCAGCAATGAGAACCCCATCGCCTGGTTCTGCTTGAGCGATCGCCATTTGAATTGCTTGGGAGCGATCGCCAATTACTGTGGGGTTTACTATATCTGGTATCCCGGCAACAATATCCTGCAAAATCTTCTCTGGGTCTTCTGTACGGGGATTATCGGAAGTAACAACCACCACGTCAGCCAAATCGGCGGCTATTTTACCCATTTGCGGACGTTTGGTGCGATCACGATCGCCTCCACAACCAAACACGCAAATCATTTGACCGGGAATGAAGGGACGGGAGGCTTTGAGTAGGTTTTCTAAGCTATCTGGGGTGTGGGCATAATCCACAATCACGCTAATATCTTGGTCTGGGGTAATTTGTACCCTTTCCATTCTTCCTGGAACTCCGGGAAAAGTGGCGATTGCTGCTGCTACTACCTGTAAATCTATTCCCAGGTATAAAACAGCTCCTACTGCTCCTAGTAAATTTTCTAAGTTGTACTGACCGACTAAGGGGGAGCAGAAAGCAACATCACCTTTGGGTGTGTGCAATCTGCCACTAACTCCATTACGTTCGTAACTTAAGTCGCTCATCCACACATCAGCATTACTATCATTAACGCTGTAGCTCCAAACCCTTTCAGTCTCTAAACTTTGAATCAGGCGACGACCATAGGTATCATCGGCATTAATAATTGCCACACCCTGTAAATAATTGGGAGAAAACAGTAGGGATTTTGCCCCAAAATAATCTTCCATATTTTCATGGAAGTCCAGATGCTCTTGGGTGAGGTTACTAAATAAACTCACTTGGAACTGACAACCCAAAACTCGTCCCTGTGCTAAAGCATGGGAACTAACTTCCATCACCCCATACTTGTTACCAGCATCAACTGCTGCGGCTAGCTGTGCTTGTAAGTCTAGGGCAAAAGGGGTGGTGTGGACTGCTGTTTGCTCAAACCCCTGCCAACGGGTATATAAAGTCCCCATTAAAGCCGTGCGTTGTTGAGCGTGCTGGAAAAAATGCTCAATCAAGTGGGTAGTGGTAGTTTTTCCATTAGTTCCCGTTACCCCCACTAGTTGTAACTTTTGAGCTGGATAATTGTAAAAAGCAGTGGCAATTTGGCCACAAACTTGAGTCATATCTGTTGCCACAATAACACAATCTTCAGGGCTTGGGGGATGGTTTGCCGCAGCTTGGGGGGAAATTATTGCCGCGATTGCCCCAGATGCGATCGCGCTATGCCAAAAATCTCCACCATCAACCCTGGTTCCTGGCATCCCAATAAACACATCTCCCACACCGCAAGCGTGGGAATTGGTCTTTAAGCCTTTAACTTCCCCATATAAAGCCGGATGTGTCGGTAATTGAGCAATCCCCTCTACAGTGGCTAGTAACTCCCGCAGTATCATATGATTGTGAACCTCTTCACACATTTATCTTGCGCCTATTCTGCACTAAGTTCACTCTTTTGGACAAATGTATTTAGAGATAATTTTGTAAAATTTTCTCCAACTTTTGCACTGTTATTCTGGGAGAAGGGCGAGGTATGGGTCTCAAATTATCCCTATCTTCACCCATATAAAACAATACGGGTATTTCATACTCATAAGCCTTAAACCAATCATCGCGGGTAGTAATGTCACGAATTTCTAACTCCAGAGAGGGAATGTTACCCATTTGTATAATTGTTTCCAACTTCTCCTGTAATCCCTCACACAAATGACATCCCGCCTTAGTGTATAAAACTAGTTGCATTTATCTCCTTTCGAACCCTAAACTTTGTGGAAAATGAACCCATTCACTAACATACTGACTTAGACGGGCTTAGTGAATCAACTTGTGGGGGAATATTGGTTTTAACTAACTCCCAGAAGTTGCGAATGGGAAGCATTTGCAGTCTATCTTTTGTTGTCACCATAACTACCCGACGGCTTAAACTAGAGTTTTCTGGCAGTGAAGAATTATTTTGGGCGTTGCATAAGTGCGGGATGAATTAGTGTTTGAAACCATTGAGAAATCGTTGAAAATTTAGTGAAATCATCCCGCACTTATGCAACACCTTATTTTTACTTGATACGGGACGAACAGCTAGGGTGGGATCTTGTCGAGCTTCCACTAAAGGTGATTGTGGCAATAAAGCGATTAATTCTCCCTGACGCACCACTCCCCGAAATGCATTTAGGGTATTTACCTCCAAAGCAGGTTGTAAGGATACTGTCAACTGTTCAAATCTATCCTGAACTAAGCCTTGCATCCCATAAGCATCTTTAAAGACTACTTGGGCATAGCAAATTAACTCAGACCAAGGTATACAATCATATTCAGCCAAGGGCTGATTGGCTGCAACCATGACTTCTATCGCTTCATCATATAAAACCTCTACCACCATTTCCTTAGCACTACTAAGAAAGCGGTTATTCATAACGTTCGCTAAATCTACTATTCCATCTCTGAGAACTTTCAAAGCGCGATCACTACCTAAACATGTTACCCGTAATTGTACATCCGGGTAATCATGGCAAAATTTTTGGGCGTTGCATATTTGCGGGATGAATCAACTAAATACAGGTATTTCTCTACACTTAAAGTAATGAAGTAACAATCGAATAGAGTGCTGAAGCATATCTACGGATTTAGAGTAGCATAATGTTTTTCGATGTAGACCTGGGAGATAATGACGTAAACGTGTGTTTTCCCCTTCGACTCTGGTTATATATGTTTTGCTAATAATATGGTCTCCTGGTTCAACAAAACTGGCGTAAACTTTCCATCCATCTGTGACAGAAAAATAGCACTTCCAGAGGTAGACAATATCCCATAAAGGTTGAAAGGTTTCTGCACTATGGTCTCCCAGTACCCAAGCTAAAATTCCTTGGCGGAAATGGTCTACTGCTGTCCACAACCAAATTTTTTTTTTTTTTAACCGACGAAAGTTTCTAATTCGTCCAGTTCTCCAACTTATGGGATATGCTCTATTGATGGTGCATCTGGCAATTTTTCACCAACTTGTTTTACCCAACTAATTATGGTTGTGTGATGAACTCTTTTTTGGCGTTGAATAGCCCTAAATCCCGAGCCATTAACCTATGCTTTTAAGCATTCTTGTTTGATCTCATTTGAGTATCCTTTTGGTGGATTATGGATATCTATAAATTGGCGGTCGCAATTTACACAAATGTGATTTTGTTTACCTCGACGTTTCCCATTTTTTCTAATCCTCCTAGACTTGCAGTATGGACAATGCACAGTAGAACACCTCAATTCATCCCTCTATTATGCAACGCCAATTTTTGTAATACTGGTGGTAGGTAATATGCACAGAGGGAATGAATTGCAGCAATGCATAATTCAGGCTGTTTACCTTCTACTAAATCACTAATTTCTTGGGTAGCTGTTTGCCATTCCTGACAAATTTTTCTGGTGCGGGGAAATAAACGCTTCCCCGCAATGGTTAGTTTGGCTTGTTTGGTGCGATGGAAAAGTTATAACCCTAAATCAGCCTCCAGAGATTGAATTTAGCCGATGACAGTAGATTGGGTGACACAGCATATCCGTGCTGCCCCCTGAAAACTCCCTGTTTCTGCGAACGCTAAAAATGCTTGCAACTGCTCTAGCCGCATTATTTATGTAGCTTGAATTACATGAAAATGGCTGTTATTTATTTAACGGATTCATCAACATAATTTCGTAGACTGTGTTATAGCAATTACTTTTTTTGGGTTTTATGACACTATTTTGAATAATTTAGGACATCATTAAAAGCTGCAATTTCTGTCTCACATCTCGACTCTACACTTCGAGTAACCTCACCCTCAAACTGCCCTGAATCTCAGTCGGGCTAGCACTTTTTTCACTTCTTACTTACCTACATAGTCCCCACAACATCAATTCAGTAATGCTAAAGCTTCTTATTAAATGAAAGAAAGCAGGGGGAGATAAGTATATGAGCAAAAATATTTACAGTCATTGCGTTAGCGCGACTCCTCTTTCAGAGGAGTCGCGCTAACGCAATGACACTTATGTAATTAATTCTGTTGGCGTTGCTCCTCACCTAATCAGAAGTTTTGGCATTACTGAATTGGTGTTCTAGTAAGTTTACAACTTCTCAACATTTGGTTATTTCTGAAAATGGTACTGATGCAAATCCGGATTTCTTTCTAGTTGTAGACTTTTTGCTCCAGCGATACTTTCTTAACCACCCTTCATAATTTATGTCCCAGGCATTGCTTCCCAAACCTCTCTATCCACAATTACCCCTCACTGCTCTTGCTCCCATGCAGGAGGTAACCAACCTCTGGTTTATGAAGGTCATTGCCCACTATGGTAGCCCTGACTACTTTTTTACCGAGTATTTTCGCGTCAATGATACCTGACGACTTAATCGCCACATTTTGACATCAATCACAGAAAATGATAATAAACGCCCTGTTTTTGCTCAAATGATTGGTGAAAATATCCCACATTTAGTAAGAACAGCAAGGGAACTGTGCCATTATAATATCGCTGGAATTGACTTGAATATGGGCTGTCCAGCACCTAGGGTATACCGCAAACATGTTGGGGGTGGATTACTGCGAGAACGCGAAAAAGTGGATCCTATTTTGGGTGAGTTGCGTGATGCAATTCACGATCGCCCTTTGACGGTAAAAATGCGTATTGGTTTTGATAATACAGATACTTTCCATGAAATTTTAGATATAGTTGCTCGCCATAGTATTGATTTCCTCTCTTTAGATGGTCGTACGGTAAAAGATATGTATAGAGGAGAAGTCAGATACGATTTGATTGCCGAAGCGGTTAACCGATTGGATTGTCCTGTACTTGCCAATGGTAATATTCGCTCTGCCAAAGCCGCCCTAGAAGTACTTGCTCAAACAGGTGCAGCAGGTATAATGGTAGGACGTTGGGCAATTGCCAATCCTTGGATTTTTAAGCAAATTCGCCGGGCTTTACAAGAAAAAATGGTAAATCCAGAGGGCATAGTTGAAAGTATTACGCGGGTTCCTTTGTTAGAAGTACGTAATTATACTGTCCGTTTATGGCAAAACCCTAATCTGGCGAATATGCCAGCACGTGCGCGTATAGGCTACCTTAAAAGATTGCTCAATTATATTGCCCTCTTAGTTGACGCTGAAGGTCATTTTCTGCGATTAATGCGAAAGACACAGACTGAGGTCGAACTGTTTCAAGTATGCGATTGTTTTCTCCTTGCTAAGGATGGCAAAAACTTAGCTTTAGCATCTTACTCAGACATACAATACAAATAAATTTTTTGTGCCACTATCGTGCCAGGGTAAGCGCATCTCAAATTCTATTGACAAGCGGGTTGAGAGGTATCATCATGTTAGGATAAACAAGCAGTAAGAACAGTCAGCATGTAATTATTATCCATAGCGGCTCGATTAGATTTTTGGCGATTACTACGTTTAAAAGAGTGCTCTAGGTTTAAAGCATTAAGAGCTATTCGCCGCAAAAGTGCTAAGAGGATGTTTTAAAAGGTGGGAGGTATCATAAAAAAGCTCACAAGACATATGCTGAGAATTATAGAAAACAGCACCCCCTGAGCAAATGACTAAGAATTATCCTAGCAATTTAACGTGGGAACAGTGGGAGTTAATCCCACAGCTGTTTTCAGAGGCAAAACCAGGTGATCGTCCACGTACAAAAACATGTATATACGCAGTAGTAATGGCAATTTTATACCTACTGTGTCAAGCATGTACATGGCGGGCATTACCAGGAGATTTACCACCTTAGTCTACACTCTATGACTATTTCAGAAGATGGCGGAAAGACCGTACTTGGCTCCAGGTTCATGAGAAACTATATCAATGGGTTCGGGTAGCAGCCAGTCGAGAACCAACTCCATGGGAAGCAGCCTTTGATAGCCAATCAGTTGAAACCGCAACCATGATTTGTACGGATGTTGGTTTCGACCCAGGAAAACAAATACATGGACGTAAGGGATTTATTACGGTTGACTTGTTAGGGCTAGTTTTGCGAGTCTTGGTTACTTCTGCAAGTGTGCCAGAACCTGCAGGGGCTAAACTAAACGTGCACCTTCTGGCAAGTTTATCAGATGAAAGATAAAGTTAAAAGACTGCACACTATCTGGATGGATGGATGGAGGATATCGGGGGGAAGATTTTGCCCACTGGATAATCGATGTTTTTCGTTGGATTGTGGAAGTGGTTCTCAGACCCTTAGAAAAGAAGGGTTTTACCCTTTTACCAAAACCTTGGGTTGTAGAACCAACTTTCGGGTGGCTCAATTGGTGTAGAAGATTAAGTAAGGACTATGAAAGGCTACCTGAAACTTCTGAGACTTTAATTTATATTGCAATGATACGTATCATGGTCAGGCTACTTGCATGATTTGTAACTCACTTCGACTTTTAAAACATCCTCTAAGTTTTGTGGAGCATGACTAGTACGGACACGACAAGCATCTTCAGAAAAAGTGAGATCTAAAGTCCAATGCAACCCATTTTCCACACCCCAATGAAGACGAATCACTTGTCCTAACTTACGAGCATCACAATTTAAACTAGTTAGATAAAACTGAACTTCACGGGTTGTTTGATTCCAAAGATGTGCTACCCGCACAACCATGACAACGCATTTAAAACGAACCCAATTGTTTTGGTTATGCAAAGTTTGCTGTTGAGAAATAGGAACACACCAAATTTGACGTTTTTCAGTACGATGATGACATTTCTATACCCGTTTATCATAACTATGGATAATACCTTTAAAGCCTTGAGATAACTGTTGCTCAATCCAATTTTTAACTTGTCCGTAAAGTGTAGGATGATTACCTTTGAGTGCTAAAACATAATCTGCTTTTGCATTAGATATTTGGGATGCAATTGCTGTTTGCGTAACCATGGCATCAATGTTAATAATACATCCAGTCATGTCTAATAATTCCAATAATGCAGGGATTGCTGTAATTTCATTCGATTGATTTATCGTCTTGTTTTACTTGTCCTAAAACAAGACGATGTTCACTCGAACATGCAATAACTAGATGTAACGCTGATTGGCGTTGCTGAATCAGGGGATGATTTCACTAAATTTTCAACGATTTCTCAATGGTTTCAAACGCTAATTCATCCTGCACTTATGGAATGCCGAAAAGTCTGGTGTCAGATTATTGAAGAATTGAATATTTAGAGGTAACTTTCACCCTCCTATAACTCAACTGCATTATTATTAATCATGTAAAACCAATCTTTCAGATACTAGAAATTATCTGCTACCAATAAAAGGGTAACTTATACCGTGACATACTAGTAATATTATTGAAAATTGGTACTTGTTAATACTACTGACAGGGAGCAAAAAGCTCCCTTAATAATTATGAATTAAAAGAACACAAAAACCTATACTTTGGCTTTTTCTAGCATTAATTTAGAACCCTTTATCTGTTCAGGAATAGTTACGGGATAATCCCCTGTAAAGCAAGCCGAACAAAAATTATTGGTGTCTTCCCCAGTCGCTTTGAGCATTCCTTCCCAACTCAAATAAGCCAGGGAATCAACTGCAATTTGCTGGGCTATTTCTTGCACTGATTTAGTTGCAGCAATTAATTGCTCTTGAGTGTCCGTATCAATCCCATAAAAACAAGGATGAGTTACAGGAGGCGAAGAAATTCGCATATGAACCTCCACTGCACCGGCATCCCGTAATGCTTTAACCAATTTCTTACTAGTAGTACCCCGGACAATAGAATCATCCACGATAACGATCCTTTGTCCTTCCAACACATCTTTGAGGGGGTTGAGTTTCATTTTTATACCCGACTCTCGCATATGTTGGGTAGGTTGAATAAAAGTACGTCCTACATAACGATTCTTGATTAGTCCCTCTGCGTAGCGCACCCCAGAAATTTGAGAAAAACCGATTGCAGCTGGTACGCCAGAATCTGGAACTCCAAATACAATATCTGCATCGACGTTTGATTCTATTGCTAATTGCCGACCTAAACCCAGTCTGTAAGTATATAAGCTTTCATTATGCACAATGCTATCAGGACGAGCAAAATAAATCATCTCAAAGATGCATAGTTTTTTCTGTGGTTCCTGACTCCAGTGATAGGAAGATAAACCACCTTCCGTAATCCAAACTAATTCTCCTGGTTGCACATCCCGCTGATACTCCGCACCAATAATATCGAAAGCACAAGTTTCAGAGGCTAAAACGTAGCGGGTGGGATTACTATCTAGAGTACCAAGAACTAGAGGACGAATACCCAGGGGATCGCGCACACCCATCACCCCTTCCGGAGTAGCTAATGCTAAACTAAAAGCACCTTTACATCTATGTAATGCTTCAATCGTACCATTCACCCAGTCTGAACCATTATTCACCGCTTCCGCGATCGCAAAGGCAATCATTTCTGAGTCTGTTGTGGTAACTAAATTGAAGTGACTCTTGATTAGCTCATCCCGTAACTCTATTGTGTTGACCAAATTACCATTGTGCGCTAATGCTATTTTGCCTAAACGGGTATCCACAACTGCTGGTTGGGCATTCGCCTTATGGCTAGAGCCAGTGGTAGAATAGCGGGTATGACCAACAGCTAACTTACCTGTTAACCCTTGTAAGATATCTTCACTAAAGACTTGATTTACAAGCCCCATGTCTTTATGCAGGTATAATTGAGAATCATCAAAAGTTGCAATACCTGCTGACTCTTGACCCCTATGCTGGAGAGCGTACAATCCAAAGTAACTTAACTTGGCAACATCTTCCTCCGGTGCGTAAATTCCAAATACACCACAAGCTTCTTCTGGTTTATCTGGTCTCTGTTCAGAGTTGTCAATTAATTGATGATCCTGTATGTGCGAACGATCCGAAGTGGCGGAACTATTGGGAATCATGCTGGCTGTGCTCCTGGTGGACTAATAAAGTCACTGGGATTATGTCAATAGATAGTTGCGGATATCTTAATAAATCTTTAACCATCTTTTTAAACATTACCCTACTTGTGTTCAGGAATGCTAGCCAATTGGTATTATCCCACATTCCGCAGGTGCGAACGCAAAATGTTGTATTTTTGAAATATGAGTTTTTCAGAATCACAAATCAAAGTACAAGATATCGAGCACTTAGGCATAGTGGCAGGGATTATTGATTTCCAAGCAGTTGGTTGAACAAATCAACC
>CBZS010000410.1 GCA_000613065.1 Richelia intracellularis
GGACTGCCCTTAATACCAGTTATTTTTTCAATGGCATTACTCGCTTCTGCAATACTTGTAGCTGGATGTTTCTCAAAATATTCTTTCAAAATATCACTATACTTATTTAATTCACTTAGCTGTCCTTTGTAGTGTATTTTTTTTAGTTCTTATACTCCTCCTGATTGATATTGTTTTATGTAAACTCTTAATTAATATTGTTTTTTATATTTTACACAAACTACAAATATCTTTATGTTTTATACTCTGACTTTCTAGATACAGAACTTCCATCTTTTTCTGTACTAATGGATGAGGATAATGATATCTTTCATAATGAAGTTTATCAATCTCTTCTTGCGTAAAATCTATTTTTAACATCAGACTTTACCTGGTTTCTCAAGTAATATTGTTTATTAATTTATAATACTTGTTATTACCACTAGACAAAAGTCCAGCTTTTAACCTTTATTAGTATAACTCAACCAGTCTTTCCCAATAAATTCTCTGTCTGCGGTTACATAAGCAATGTTCTGGTTTGGCAAGATACCTTGAAAGCGGTGTAACAATGCTTTGCGTTGATGGGCGTAACTATTTCAGCGATTTGCTAGAAATGTTCACAAGAATGGAACAGCAACTCCTTTATAAGCAATACTCAATCTTTCTCTACTCCTATCCAAGTAGTAATGCTACGTGTAAATTCGACAGAATCAATACGAAACTCCCGAAAAAACCTTTGTAACCGCTTGTAATTTGATGCCACAAGTGTCTTACCCACGAAGGCTGTTGACAGTTGAGATAAATTAACACTGCGTACTCTTATCACTACTATTCAAAATAGAGCCAAAAGTGTTAATCGTGCACCATGCCACTGAAAGTGCTTTCCTAGAATTAGGCGTAATCTATTAAACTCGGACATAGGGTTTCGTTTTTATTTTTATACCAATTTCATATTAAACCCTTTTCCTGACTTGTTTACACCTTTTTTGTCCTGTACCTAGCTTACCTCAGACTAAATGAGAAAACCCAATTACAGAATTATCTCGCAAGACTTTCGTGAAAGACCTGATACTATTCCAAGTTATAAAAAATACTTGCCATACTCAATTAAATTATTACTACCCGATTTGATATCTCAGACTCCAACCAAATACATTTATTCTTGGCCCCATTCAGTAAAGCAAAACTATTTATTGCGTTCAACAAAATAATTGTTTTTATGATATTTATCTATAGTAACAATAATTATTTTTACATGGGAGCTAGTCATTTACAACCAAAATTATATAAAAAATTATGCTGTTGCATTTTTATATTATATTTGTAGACTAACTGTTTAATATCCTTTACATATTGCAACAATTGAACTGATTAGATCGGTCGTTGTAATTTGTACAATGCAGCTGTGACAAAGATTTTTTCCGTACCGTGGCTCTCTTGAAAAATATTCATGAGCATTTCTATTTCTGTGTTGACTGGACTGCTGCAGGTTTTACCCCAGCTGCGCCCCCAGCTATATTTCAAAGCTTCCCTCACAGCTCTCTCTCATGCGATGGAAGATCAAGTTTTGGCAGCTACTTTAGAGCAGCCATTAATAATTGCAAACTTCCAAAGAGAGCGATTTTACCGTCAAGAAGCGCACCGTTACCAACGTTTAGCGCAAAAAAGTAATCAAATTTATGTTTTGTCTGCTCCAGAAACAGATTTTTCTCATAGTTCAGATTTTTATGAGAAAGTTGCTTTTGAACCAGATGATGCTTTAGCTCAAGAGTGGCATTTAGTAGTAATAGCTCAGAATTATTCAACTTGTTTAATTTGTAGAGAATGTCTGGGTTCCATTGTCAAGAATCAACAGCAAAAATATTTTACTCCTGGCATGGATACGGATACAGCCAGGAGATTTGAGGGTATTTGGACATCAGAAAGGGGAGTAAGCCTGAAAGCCGCAGAATTACTTTTGGACAGAATCTTGTTGTATCGACCAGAACTATTAGAAAAAATAGAGAAAGCAAGACAGAGATTTGGGATTGGTAGGTCAGCCAGTGATATTTCAAGCCAGAATAGGAGTGAATTTGCTTACGATATTGACACAGATCCTTTTGTTCAGCGTTTAGTGACTTACTTGCAAGCTAGTCAGTATAAATTACATAAAGCATATCGTTCAATATCAGCACAAGCACGTAAAGAACGCTTAGTAAATTCCATTAGTAGTGCCATTAGGCGATCGCTAAAACCAGAAGAGGTTGTGGAAATTGCAGCCCAGGAACTAGGACAAAATTTGGAAGCTTGTCGGTGTTTAATTTATCGTTCCCAAGAACATGATACCCAAGCAATTGTCGAACAAGAGTTTTTAATGCCTGGTGTATTATCCTTATCTGGACAGCCTTGGCAATTGGCACAGAATTCCCTGTTTGAGGAGATAGTAAATACGGGAGAAGGAGTTTGTGTAGCTGATACTTTTAGTGATTATCGAATTAAAAAATCTAAAGCACTGGGGTATGTAATTAAAAAATTTGGTATTCGTTCTTGGTTAATGGAGCCAGTTTTATATCAAGGACGTTTGTTGGGGGTTGTGGAATTACATTATTGTGGTGAAAAGCCCCATCAATGGCAAACAGGGGAGCTGGATTTAGTCAAAGCGATCGCAACCTCCATTGGAGCAGCCTTAATTCAAGCAGAAGCTTACGCTAACCTAGAAACACTAAATCAACAATTAGAAGCCCTCGATCGCACCCGTAGTAATTTAATTGCCATTACCGGACATGAATTACGTACACCATTATCCACCATTCAAGTTTGCTTAGAGAGTCTTGCCACCGAGCCTGATATGCCTCCCGAATTACAGCAGGTAATGCTAAGTACAGCTTTGGAAGACTCGGAAAGAATGCGGAAATTAATTCAAGACTTTCTAACCCTTTCTAACCTAGAAAGTGGGAGAGTTGAATGGCATCCAGAACCTCTGAACTTACAAGAATGTATTGATTTAGCCCTTAGTCGAGTATGTACCCGTGCTGGAAATGAAAAAATACCCTCCATTGCCATAAAAATCTCTCCTAAATTACCCTTAGTAAAAGCCGATGGTGATTGGCTAGTAGAAGTACTCGCCAAGTTAGTGGATAACAGTTGCAAATTTACCCCAGTCACGGGAGAAGTTAACATTCATGCAGATGAAAACGATAGTCAAATGGTGCAAGTTACTGTTAGCGATACAGGCAGGGGAATTGAGCCCAACCGCTTAGAAGCAGTGTTTGAACTTTTTTACCAAGAAGAAGGTGCACTCAGGCGTACTGTAGGTGGTACAGGGCTAGGATTAGCAATATGTCGCCAGATAGTGAATAACTGGGGTGGGAATATTTGGGTTGAATCGACAGGTAAGAATCAAGGTAGTCGATTTTATTTTACTATTCCCATGGTTTACGGATAGTTTGGAAAGCTATGGAGGGAAGAACAAATTTAGGGCGTTGCTGAATCAGGGGATGATTTCACTAAATTTTCAACGATTTCTCAATGGTTTCAAACGCTAATTCATCCCGCACTTATGCAACGCCAATTTAGAATAACTTTAAGTCTAGGGGCAAAGTTTAGGCTGTGGAATTTCATAGGATTATATGAATATATTGGTAAGGACAGTATTTTTGGTTAGGAATCGTCAACTGTCAACAGGAAAACTTCCTAACTATCTTGGTCGCTGCTATAACAATAGCCTAGACTAAGAGTCTCATATCTTTCACTATCCATACTCTCTTCCTCCGTCAAACGCTAAAAACTGTTACAGACTATGACATGAACGCAACATTAGACTGTTTGCAGTGTTAGTATGCCGTAAAAACATTGAGTGAACAGTTATGACACTTTCTGGAAAGACTCCCTTGTTTGCTGGTAGTACTGGCGGTTTGCTGAAAGCTGCTGAAGAAGAGGAAAAGTACGCAATTACCTGGACTGGCAAGAAAGAGCAAGTATTTGAAATGCCTACTGGCGGTGCGGCTGTGATGAATGCAGGTGAAAACCTACTGTACCTTGCTCGTAAGGAGCAATGCTTAGCTTTAGGTGCACAACTACGCAAATTAAAAATAACTGACTACAATATTTACCGAATTGCACCCGGTGGTGCTAGCACTTTGCTTCATCCTGCTGATGGCGTATTTCCTGAAAAGGTAAATGAAGGACGTGCACCAGTACGTTTTGTACCTCGCAATATTGGTAGTAATCCTAACCCATCACAAATTAAGTTCAGTGGTAAAGCTACCCATGATGCTTAGTCTGTAGTCTCGATTGAGACTATAAACGATAGCTTTATTTTATTTATTTTCTAGAACCAAGAAAGATGTACTTTCTTGGTTCTTCAATTTATCTGCCATATGGATTTAGTAGTCTATCGCATTAATGTTGATATTTTGCTATAGTTCGGGCTCCTTACCAGCTTACTATAATCAGGGAGCGAGATGCTCCGACTACAAATTTTGTTACCCATCAAAATTCATGAAAAAGACCATTAGTACTCAACCATATTGATTGTGATGGGTTTACAGCTAATATATCGGGAGCTACAAGTCCCCATATTGCACTTAGTTTTGAAGTACAAATAAATTACAAGCAAAATAAAAAAACAAGAATCATAATGATTAATAAATAGAGTACAGAAGGAATATATTTTCAAAATCAAGAAATTAAACAGAATAAATTTGACCAGAAAATTGGTAATATGATCACTAAAAAATTGAGGAGCAATAAATGTGCCTTCAGATGTTGATAAATTTTTATTTGGTTTCAAAATTTTGTTAAGTTAAGAAAGCAAATAATATTTTCGGCAAGATGATGGCAGGAAAATAAAAATAAAATGGCGTGATGACGTTAAATTAATAATTTGATTAACAGCATCTAAAGTTAAAATATGGATACCTTGAAAGCATTGAAATACTCATCTTAATGTAGGAATCATGGTTCACTTACCTAATTTATTTTTTATTTCGGTTTTGATTCTTTTGAAGGTATTCTCTAGTTGCCTTTGCTCGAGACTATAAACTCACAAAAACAAAGAGGTTAAAAATAACATGGTCTCAATTCTTTCAGTATTTTAAACAAAGAATTTATCAGCAAATAATAAAGGGTCTTTCAAACATACAAATCCTCTTTCACAAGATTGTTGATTTTTTTTTATTTGTAATAATTTCGGATGGCTATAACTTCTTTTATTCAACTAAATTAGTCGTTCAAATAAATTTTCTAGCTTGCTTTTTTAGGATTTATATATCTTATAATCCTCTCATTAATAATGGTTTATCTCCATCACTACTCCTAATTAAATCTAAAACGCATTACTTTAAATCAGGTCTATGGTCACGGGAATATTCTTTAGTTAGAATTATTGGTCTTACTCTAGTAATTTATTCTTTTTCATTCATATCATCATTCTCATATTCTCCATGTAGATGAAATTATGTTGAATCCAGATATGAATATTTTGTATATATGTTAAATTTATTAATTACTGATAAGACTATTTATATAAATAGTTGAATTAATCCGTATTTATATAATTTATCCATGACTCTTTAAATTGTATCATCATTTAAAGAAAATCTTTCCACGTCTTATCCTAATCACATGTTTATCCCTTTATCCTCAAAAAAATGACTGAATAAATATAAAGGTCTTGAGAAAAATTCCAATCCATTAATTAAAATAGCTTTGACTACTATCCCCGATGCAATCTTCTCACGAGAATCTATTCCTAGTTTAGAATTAATTATTTCAACTATTGCTATTTCATCAATTAACCCTGCTACTATTCTTAAGTGGTCGATATTTTTAATTTCTGTATTTTCGATGGGAGACATTTTTCACCCTGAAATATTTTCAGCTTTTTGATTGTCTCACTTGGATTAAACCAATATATATTTAGTTTTATCAAAAGCTTGTAATCAATTTTTTCTAAGCAATCCAAGTGAGACGACTTCCGGAGGGCAGGTTTATTTCTAAAGGCAAATTTACTGAACATCTTATGTATTATTATTTACTAGTATTCGCAATTGGGTTATTTATAAGAAAGAATTTACCAATGAAAGTAAGATGTAATGTTGATGAGTAAAAAAACAGGGGCAAGTATTTTGGAGTATGCTAGACCCACCAGAGGAACCCAAATCATTAACAAGGTCACAAATAGAAGACTTGCGGTTGGCAGCATCGAAAATGAATGGACTAGAACTTCGGGGCTTTCAAGCTCAGATGACGTTGAAATATTGCCAAGGTAGAGCAAGGTTAGCACAAATAGTATTCCGTTGGGGTAGAGAAAATATAGAGTTAGGGTTAGCAGAAAAAAGAACAGGGATAATCTGTGTGAGATTACAATCAGCCTTTAGCACAGCAAAGGGTTGGCAGGAGAAACAACCTCTTCTCTTGTGGCATTATCCCTGGGACAAATTGCATAATCTGATTCTCAACAAGATCCAACATTTAAAACTTCCTTAGCCTATACCCGGTTAACAGCAACATCCGCACTAGAAAAACTCAAAGAACAGGGATTTAGCCAGGAGCAATTGCCTTGCCCCAGTACAATGGCACAAGTATTGAATCGAATGGGCTATGGTCTTCGTAAAGTAGTAAAACCCAAACCTCAAAAAAAATTCCACAAACGGATGATATCTTCAACAACATCAAAGAATTTGAGCCGTAATCAACAAACAAGCCTCAAAGTCAAACCACTAAGCATGGATTGCAAAGCTACGGTTAATATCGGGGGTTATTCTCGTGGAGGAAAAACCAGAGGAAACAATCAAGCAGAGGATCATGATATGGGATGCACAGAAAAATATACTCCCTGTGGGATTCTTGATGAAGATAGTGGGCAATTGAAGATAGTGGGCAATTATTTTATATTAACTTTGGTAGTTATTCTTATAAAACCAGGGATTTTATTGTTGATACTCTAATTCAATGGTGGAAGACAATGACACCAGAACAAAAGCAGGATAACGAACTGATACAAATTAAAGTTGATAATGGTCCGGAAACTAGTGGAGTAAGAACTCAATAAAAAAAAAGGATGGTTGAGTTTGTTGATCTGCTAAATATACCAATTCAATTGCTTTACTATCCTCCTTACCATAGTAAATACAATCCCATAGAGGGTTGTTGGGGTATTCTTGACCAGCATTGGAATGGGGGGGCGAACCTTGTTGATGTTGAAGTCATGCTTTCCTCGGCTTCGAGTATGAATTGGAAAGGCTTATATCCTATGTTGAGTTTAAGTAAAACTGTTTACCAAAAAGGGATTTCTCTAACAAAGAAAGCTATGAAACAAGTCGAGTCTAGATTACAGCTAAATCCACTGTTGCCCAAATGGGATATCTTGATTCAACCGCTTTTGCTGGTAATTTATTTTTCAAAAATAACCTAATTTCAATTACATCTGGTTATTCTAGAGACCACCGACCAGATTTCAAACAATTTATCCTTGACTTGATGTGCAGTGATGATGCAGATATTCCTTTATATTTAAGAGTTGCAGATGGGAATGAAGTCTATTCTGCCATGTTTGGAACACTTCTGGCACATTTCCACAAACAATGAGTTTATCCCACTAATCCCAGAAGGTGATAATATGCCTGTTGAGTAAGAGGGGTTATATCATCTGATGGCTGGACGTTTTGAAGCACTGAGTAATTTGGAATGGTCTTTGTTTGAGGATATTTTTCCGAAACCGCCAGAGAAACGCGAACGAGTAATGCCACATTCTTCATTTCGTTATGTACTCAATACCTTAGTGTATATATTAATAACAAGGTGTTGTTGGAGTGACGTTCCAAAAGGAGAAATATGGGCATCAAAGAGCTCTGCACATCGATGGCTCAAAGGTTGGCAGTTGGACGGGACGTTAGAGGCTTTACAAGCACAAATATTGGGGATTGGACAAGATAAAGGGTTAATCAAGTGGAGTTATGGCGCGATGGACGGGTCTTTTTTCCCCTGGAAAGGGGGGTGGTGATGGTGTTGCTTACGGTGGAAAAGGAAAGGGTATTTTAATACACACTCTTACTGAAGGCTCAGGAATGCCTTTATCCAATCGCACCACACCTGCCAATGGTAGTGAAACAGATCAGGTGATACCACTTCTAGACAGTCTAAAGGTTAAGACTAACAAACGCGGTAGACCCGGTAAACCCCTGAAAGTGCTTGCTGCTGAGAAAGGCTACGATTCAAAGGATAAGCGCGGTGCTTTACCTAGACGTGGTATTAGGCCGCAATGGCCCAAGGGGGTTTGGAAGAGAAAGAAGAACAAGGGCAGACCCATTAAAATTTACGTCCCATCTGACAACAAGAACGTTGTTTCCCATGGTTTCAAAAAAAATATCGTCCTCTTGTTTGTTGTCAGATGGGAAAGAATTTCAGCTTGTTTTGATGCTTTTTTGTCTCTTGCAACAATCCATATTTGGATTAACAAAATTATATTAGTGGGATAAGTTCATGGCAAATTGATGCTTTATTTGTTGCGGATGCAGCCTTTTACACTGAAGACAATTTGCAGATGATAGTCTGATTCAGATGGGTATCTCGAGTTCTTGCAACCCTAACTGCCGCAAAAGAACTATTAGAAAAGAACAGTATTGATGCATTTCTACCAAGTAAAATCCCAGGATATCGTATTGCCCCCTGTTGTAATGATTATGTTGGTGTGCGACAACGGTGGCTAGTGATAGAAAGTGAAGCCCGTAAAGAATCTGACTTAAAACAACTGGAAAAACGTCTGACAAAAAAATATACCCAGGCACAATCCCAACTACGAAAATTGTGTCAACAGGAATTTGCATGTGCCGAAGATGCATTCAACGCAGCCAAATGACTTGAGAGTCAGTTCCCATTTCATCAACTTGCAAATATTGAAGTTATTAAATATGGCCAACACCGAGGACGTGGTAGACCTCGCAAGGATTCTCAACCTACCCTAATTTCTCATATTCAAGCCGAAATTGTACCCAAATAAACTGCAATTACCATTGCCACAGAACAGGCTGGCAGGTTTATTCTTGCCAACAATGTTGTTGATGCCGACAAACTTAGCAACGAAGATGTTTTACCTGAATATAAGGCACAACAATCTAGAGAACGTGGTTTTCGGTTTCTCAAAGACCCATTGTTTTTTACTTCCACTGTGTTTCTAAATTCAAAGAAAAGAGTGGGGGCTTTGGCAATGGTTATCGGTTTGTGTTTGCTAGTTTACAGCTTATGTCAGAGGGCATTACGCCAATCTCTAAAACGAGGAGCCCAAACAATTCAAAATCAGTTAGGTAAACTAACTGCCACTCCTACTTTACGTTGGGTGTTTCAATGTTTCATGTCAATTCATTTATTAACCTTCGCTTCTTTGAAACAGATTTCCAACCTCAGTGAACAACGGTGCTGGATTCTACAGTTTTTTGGTGTTCCCTGTCGTAAATATTATCTTCTTTGCTAACTAACCTGCTGAATGTGGGATGTAAGAAAAATGGAGTCAAGTCAAACCACAAGCTTAAGCTTGGCTCCATTGTAATTTTTAATGAAACTGATGCTGAATCTATCCAAAGAAATGGCAGAAGTGTTATTTCATGTCCGTTTAAATAACTGTCATTGCGACCGTTCGCTGTTCGACTTAGTCGTTCCACTCGCAATGATATATTATTATGGGTAATTTGCCGGACATCATATTATGTGCGTTTCTAGCCTTATTGATGCAACAATGCACTTATCACAAACCACATGGTTGGGATGCACAAGTAAAGCTTACCTTTGCCGATTTCCTCTGAATCGTTCGCACCTTTCCTTGGCGTTCTCGACAGCTTCCCCGTACGACCCTAAGCCCTACTCCGGTTTTATTCCTTTATTCAGAACACAAACAGTTGATTCAACTGCTTGCCTCCTCTTGTTGATTGCCTGAAGTCGAGTCAAAGGAGTCGGGGAGCTTAATACATCTCAAACCCTAATTATGTGCCAGTATCTTCCTGTC
>CBZS010000411.1 GCA_000613065.1 Richelia intracellularis
AAATTGTGATGCTCGTAACTTAGGACAAGTGATTCGTCTTCATTGGGGTGTGGAAAATCGGTTGCATTGGACTTTAGATGTCACTTTTTCTGAAGATGCTTGTGGTGTCCGTACTGGTCATGCTCCACAAAACTTAGCACTTCTGGGGCGAATAGCTATTAATGCTTTAAACCTAGAGCAATCTTTGAAACGTAGTAATCGCCAAAAATCTAATGGAGCCGTTATGGATAATAATTATATGCTGACTGTTCTTACTGCTTGTTTATCCCAACATGATGATACCTCTCAACCCGCTTGTCAATAGAATTTGAGATGCGCTTACCCTGATGAACCAAATGAACCACAATTTAAATTCACTTTTATTGATGGAACTTTTCAAGAAATAAGTTTTGGGGAAGATGCAGATGAAAACGATGATCGCGTTACGCTTTTGAGTCAAACTTGGGATGGTGATGCTCTCAAAAAAGATAACTCCCTGAGAAAATATGATTTTAATATTGATAATGTGAAAAAGTTAGAAATTACTCTACCAGGAAGTGGAGCAGTGACTCACCTAAACTACACTCGGAATTATACTCAGAATATTCAAAGGCGTCGTGTACCTGAGCAAAATGCTGCTTTAGGTTTATTAGTGGGAGCGTTTACTATGGCTTTTTCCATTAAACGTAAAGCATCATAAAATACAACTGACAATTGTTTAATATTGACCGATGTGTATATGGATGTAAATCTGATTTAGATCCCAACGTTCTTATGTTCAGACAAGCAGAGATATGAATTCTCGAGAATTTTCTACTGCACTAAATCTTGAAACATAGCAGTACTAAGGTAACGTTCGCCAAAGGAAGGCTGAATCATGACGATTAAACGTTCTTGATTCTCTGGACGCTTTCCTACCTTAATTGCCGCACTTAGAGCCGCACCAGAGGATATCCCAGATAACAGTCCTTCTTCGGTTGCTAAACGTCTCCCCAAAGCCATGGACTCCTCATCTGTGACTGTCACCACCTCATCAATTAAATCTGTACGCATTACCTCTGGAATAAATCCCGCTCCAATTCCCTGGATTTTATGGGGTCCAGGCTCACCACCAGATATTACAGGACTATTGCTTGGTTCTACTGCGATCGCTTGTAATGTCGGTTTACGTTGCTTGAGTACTTCGGCCATACCTGTAATCGTACCACCAGTACCAACCCCAGCGATGACAATATCTACCTTACCATCTGTATCTGTCCAAATTTCTTCGGCGGTGGTTTGGCGGTGAATTTGGGGGTTAGCAGGGTTACAGAACTGTTGCAGCATATACGCATTAGCTGTATTTGCCACGATTTCTTCTGCTTTAGCAATCGCGCCTTTTACTCCTTCACTTCCCGGTGTTAACTCTAACTTTGCACCATAAGCACGCAACATAGCACGACGTTCCATACTCATGGTGTCTGGCATAGTTAAAACCAAACTATAGCCCTTAGCTGCGGCTACCATGGCTAAAGCAATACCTGTATTACCTGATGTTGGTTCTACAAGGACGGTTTTTCCCGGCTGAATTAAACCAGCGTTTTCCGCTTCTAAAACCATATTTATCCCAATTCTATCTTTAACTGAGGCTGCTGGATTCATTCCCTCTAGTTTGACCACAATTTTGGCGACACATCCCTCTGATTGGGGAATTTTATTCAGTTTTACTAAAGGAGTTTTACCAATTAATTCTGTTACATTCTCAGCAATTCGCATGAGTTAATACCTAAAAATGTCTGTGAAAATTTCTTTACAGCATTAGCCTGCAGATAAATTTCAATGATAGGGGAATATTTCCCCTATCATTTGAGCTAACAATAATATCTTCAAATTTCACATAAGTAGATGTTATTTTGCAACCATTTTTTGATAAAGATTAAAA
>CBZS010000412.1 GCA_000613065.1 Richelia intracellularis
TTTTAAAAGGTGGGAGGTATGATAAAAAAGCTCACAAGGCATATGCTGAGAATTATAGAAAACAGCACCCCGTGAGCAAATGACTAAGAATTATCCTAGCAATTTAACGTGGGAACAGTGGGAGTTAATCCCACAGCTGTTACCAGAGGCAAAACCAGGTGGTCGTCCACGTACAACAACATGTATGTACCCAGTAGTAAACCCGATTTTATACCTACTGTGTCAAGGATGTACATGGCGGGCATTACCAGGAGATTTACCACCTTGGTCTACAGTCTATGGCTATTTATTTCAGAAGATGGGGCAAAGACCGTACTTGGCTTCAGGTTCATGACAAACTATATCAAAGGGTTCGGGTAGGAGCCAGTTGAGAACCAAGTCCATGGGAAGCAGCCTTTG
>CBZS010000413.1 GCA_000613065.1 Richelia intracellularis
GAGGGGGAGTGGAACTTAGACAGGTATTGGAAGAGGTGAAGGGGTAGTAGAACAACGAGCTTTGAGAACTTGCTTGAGCAAAGGAATACCACTAGAGTACAAAGCCAGGTGATTGGGTTTATGTTCTTGTTGTAAATGAAACTGCCAATACTCATCCTAATCGCCACTGATGTATAAAGATCCCAGGGGTAAAAGAGCCTCAGCACCCCTCATGGTTGGTCCATCTAGCCCCAGTGATATCCATCCTGTCTTTAATCAGGTGGCGACAAGCACCCTCAATCACCTCCGTGGGGATGGGGAATCCAGCTTTTAAGTAATCGTCATATTTGAGGTATTTGGCATTGTTAAGTAAATATCTAGCACAGGTCTCCACGGGTTTACGTTCTTGGGGGGGGGGTGAGTTTGGGTAAAGTCGCACTCCGGCGCATACCTGGGGCAACTGAACTTGATTTCCCTTCAAGGATAAGCTGTAAACGTTTGCTCTCCCTAGCTTCTGCCTGTGTTTAAGTCTGATAAGAAAAGACAAATGCAGGTTTCCACAAATACTCAATCACATGGATAATATCCCTACCTTAGGTGATTTAGAAGAAAGAATTTACCAATGAAAGTAAGATGTAAGGTTGATGAGTAAAAAAACAGGGGGAAGTCTTTTGGAGTATGCTAGACCCAACAGAGGAACCCAAATCATTAACAAGATCATAAATAAATAGAAGACTTGCGGTTGGCAGCATCGAACATGAATGGAGTAGAACGTCGGGGCTTTCAAGCTGCTGAGATGACGTTGAAATATTGCCAAGGTAGAGCAAGGTTAGCACAAACAGTATTCCGTTCGGGTAGAGAAAATATAGAGTTAGGGTTAGCGGAAAAAAGAACAGGGATAATCTGTGTGGGATTACAATCAGCCTTTAGCACAGCAAAGTGTTGCCAGGAGAAACAACCTCTTGTCTTGTGGCATTATCCCTGGGACAAATTGCACAATATCATTCTCAACAAGACCCAACATTTAAAACTTCCTTAGCCTATACCCGGTTAACAGCAACATCCCCACTAGAAAAACTCAAAGAACAGGGATTTACCCAGGAGCAATTGCCTTGCGCCAGTACAATGGCACAAGTATTGAATCGAATGGGCTATGGTCTTCGTAAAGTAGTAAAAGCCAAACCTCAAAAAAAATTGCACAAACCCATGATATCTTCAACAACATCAAAGAATTTGAGCCCCAATGAACAAACAAGCCTCAAAGTCAAACGACTAAGCATGGATTGCAAAGCTACCGTTATGGGGGGTTATTCTCGTGGTGGAAAAACCAGAGGAGACAATCAAGCTGAGGATCATGATATGGGATCCACAGAAAAATATACTCCCTGTGGGATTCTTGATGAAGATAGTGGGTAATTATTCTATATTAACTTTGGTAGTTCTTCTTATAAAACCAGGGATTTTATTGTTGATACTCTAATTCAATGGTGGAAGACAATGACACCATAACAAAAGCAGGATACCGAACTGATACAAATGAAAGTTGATAATGGTCCGGAAAGTAGTGGAATAAGAACTCAATTTTTAAAAAGGATGGTTGAGTTTGTTGATCTCCTAAATATACCAATTCAATTGCTTTACTATCCTCCTTCGCATAGTAAATACAATCCCATAGAGGGTTGTTGGGGTATTCTTTATCAGCATTGGAATGGGGCGAGCGAAGCTTGTTGATGTTAAAGTCATGCTTTCCTAGGCTTCGAGTATGAGTTGGAAAGGCTCATATCCTATCTTGAGTTTAAGTAAAACTGTTTACCAAAAAGGGATTTCTCTAACAAATAAAGCTATGAAACAAGTGGAGTCTAGATTACAGCGAAATCCACTGTTGCCCAAATGGGATATCTTGATTCAACCGCTTTAGCTAGTAATTTCTTTTTCAAAAATCACCTTAGTCCATGAGAATATTGCTGTGCTGGTAGATAAAACTCCCCATCCAAAGTAAATAGCGTATTTATCTTTCTTCCTCCATAACTTATTCTATTGGCGATTACTGTGCCAAATAATGTGGTCAATTTCCGCGACAATTTTTTCTTGTGTGTTCTGTTTAGTGAGTCTGTGCCTGCACACTCTCCCTCTATTTCATATTGACTGCGTTTATCAAAATATCTTTGTTTGTAACAACCGTCTCAATAATTCGTATCCATTCTCAAGTAACTTA
>CBZS010000414.1 GCA_000613065.1 Richelia intracellularis
GTACTGGCGCAAGGCAATTGCTCCTGGGTAAATCCCTGTTCTTTGAGTTTTTCAGTGCGGATGTTGCTGTTAACCGGGTATAGGCTAAGGAAGTTTAAAATGTTGGATCTTGTTGAGAATCAGATTCTGCCATTTGTCGCAGCGATAATGCCACAAGAGAAGAAGTTGTTTCTCCTGGCAAAGCTTTGCTGTGCTAAAGGGTAATTGTAATCCCACACAGATTATCCCTGTTCTTTTTTCCGCTAAGCCTAACTCTATATTTTCTCTACCCCAAGGGAATACTGTTTGTGCTAACCTTGCTCTACCTTGGCAATATTTCAACGTCATCTCAGGTTGAAAGCCCCGACGTTCTACTCCATTGATTTTCGATGCTGGCAACCGCAAGTCTTCTATTTGTGATCTTGTTAATGATTTGGGTTCTTCTGCTGGGTCTAGCATATTCCAAAATACTTGCCCCTGTTTTTTTATTCATCAACATTACATCTTACTTTCATTCGTAAATTCTTTCTTAGAAATCACCTTAAAGGTGCTGCACTTGTAGAACCCTGACGTTCTAAAAAAGACACCAGGCTATCTAAATTCCGTAATTCCCCAGTTAAATGGTAGAAAAAACTGACTCCTAACGCTCCCGGCGGTAAAATACCAATGCTGCCTTTAAAAAAAGAAGTAGCCATTTAATTTTAGATTTTGGATTAATTATTGTTTATTCTTTCTCCACTCCGGGTAACCATAAGAATCACCCCTACTGCATTTTTAGGCTACACTTATAGCGCAGATAAAATTTGACTAGCATTCTTTAAATCAGATCCCTTGACCATCAGTGGCATTTTTTCCCCCGAAGTAACAGCACTAGCATAAGTATACTCAATGTTAATTTTAGTTTCTGCTAGAGCCCCGAACGTTTCTTATAATACACGCAGGCCTCAGTAGTTTCCAGGGCTATCACATCTGCTTCAATTATATAAAAACCCTCTTCTACTAGTAAATTTTTACAAGTACTTGGTTTGCTGGTAATCAAACGAATAAAATCTTGTTCAATATTATCTACTAAAGAAAGTGCCTCAATGTTAATATTATGTTCGGATCTAACTTTGCTGATTGCTGCTAAACGACCAGGATAGTTTTCTAGGACAACCGTAAGTTGACGTTAGATAGTAAATTTCATGGTAATTTGCTGACCATAATCATTAGAATAACAGGAACAATATTAACAAGGTTTTTCCATAAAAGTAGGTTAAGCCAAGTTAACCGAGGATGAAGAAGAGCATGAAAAAGACCACACTGATTATAAGTTACAGTGTGGGTTAGCTTGGCAAGTGAATATGGTAGTGTTCACTTGAACAACATAGAGTGGGTTACCTTACTCAGTATTCATGACACCCCCTCTCCTAGCCTTACAGGAAGATTTTTTGTCCAAAAGAAGAAAGGGAGAAGGGATGAAGTTTGATGTTTTACTACTCCAGAGATACTAGAGATAGCCGGTAAAAGTATGCTCTACACCATGACACTCAATTGAAAAGTGCCATACCTCCACATACAAGTGTTAGCGAATCTAATACCGATAACTGACAACTTGCGCCATGCTTAAATAAAACCCAAAGGCTCTATAAATCTTCATTGCCAGGTTGAGCTTAGTAACCAGTTTTTGGAGGCTCAACTTCCTAGTTATTGTAGTTGGTGCAAGTTAACCTAATATATATAGGTAACTTAGGCAATGCTGTCACGTTCAATGTAGATGAACATAAATGCCATCACTACAAAAAAATGAACAGCTGTAAAAGGCACTAAAAGAGAAGGTAGATAAGAAGCAGCCATAGTATATTCCTATCAGATTACATGACAATTCAAAACGAGCTTACTGTAAAATCTGTCGATTTTTTGCAAATTCTCAAGATTTTTAACACTGGGAAATGGAAGTTAGCAGTTGATAGTTGACGAGCAACTCCCCAAAGGAGGCTACGCGCTTCAAGCACGCTATGGGAGCAGCAGTTGGGAAAACCACCAAAACCGGACCGCCTCACCGCGATGATGCAAGTTACAAGGGAATACACGAGTGTTGACAGTGAGAATATCTTCCTTATTGCGTCATGAGTTAAAGAATTATTAGCTCATTGGAGAGTATTTGTGGGAATTCTTCGGGGATGACAAAACGGGGAATAGTAACTTTGTGACTTTCCTGTTGTGTAGTTAAATCAATAGCGATCGCTTCAAATTGAATTTCTAAACAACCCAAAGGAACCTGTACTGGAGTTGTAAGTTGTAGATGTTCGGGAGCTTGAGGAAGCCAGTTTTTCAGGATACGGGGTTCAGTAAGCAAGCGTCGAGTTTGAAAGTCCTTAATCCACAATTTAACGGCAATGTGGGGACCTAAATTAGGCAATCTAATTCTCACTTTGATTGATCTGCCAGCGATCAATTCTCCCGTAGGTACGTATAATTCTGGTATGGGTAAGGTTACTGCTGTTGTCTTGGCGGTAGTTGATGGTTTTTCTGGTTCTGGCTCTAGAGAATTATCCGAGCTTTCTACTGCTGGGGAAGTAATATCATCTACCACAATTTCTTGAGATAACCAGTTTGGTTGAGATTGCTGGCTAGGAAGTAATTTTTTCTGAATTTTTTCTTGAGAATTATCTACGGAAATCCAGGTCTCAGTAGTGTTTACCCCTTGCTCAACATCTAACTCATACAGGAAAATTTCCTCAGTGTCATAGTCTTGATACTGGACATTTATGGGTTGGGGTAAAACATGACCCTGATTATGTATCCATTGACAAATCAAGGGAGATAAGGAATCAACATTATCACTGGTGGTAATTAATTCTGCATTGCTAGATAAAGGCTTTTCTGGAGCCACTTCTTTCTCTGGTTTAATTTCTGGGGATGGTTGTGTATCTTGCTCTGGCAATACCTTTGATATCTTTTTCAAATAAGGTAAAGTTTTAACCTGATTCCTTGTAACTGAAATTCCAGCAACTAAATATTCTGATTGGAAGTGCCTATTATCACTAAATGGTAGCTGTGGCGAACGCCGATTCTCTATTTTTGCTAAGGGGTAGGGATCAACACGAGGAGGTAAGGATATTTTCTCTTTGGGTTGAGTACTAAGGGATTGGTCTTTGGGTAGAGTTTTGACCAAATCAAATAATTGTAAATCTAAGGATGTAGATACCTTAGTTTCTTTTCGGGTATTTTTGGCAACTAAAATGTCGGGGAAGCTGAGTAATTCTTCTGTAGGCAGAGATTGAGCTGCAGCACTCAATGCTAATAATTCCGTGGCAGGTGCATTGATAGTAAAAGTATGGCTGGCTAGGAGGGTAGCCTCATCATCAACTTGCAAGGCTGCAAACAAATTAATGTCAGCTAAAATTAGCTTAGATGTGCAATCTTCAGGTATTGCTAACTCACAGGTAAAGTTATAAGGTAAGGTGCTGCCTGTAACAGATTCCTTAATTTGCGCGACCGCATTTCCATTTACAGATTCTGTTGTAGAGAAACCATCTAATGGCGATCGTAGTTCGATTCGTAATTCTCCTTTGTAAAGTTGCGAATAATTAGATTCATCCTTTAATTTAACCTGACCCTGAATAGTGAAGGATTCTCCCCAAGGCACAAAATAGGTTTCTGTATGTAAACTAATCAGTAGAGTTAGTTCAGCAACTTCTGGAAGCGAATGTCTAGGTTCTTCCTCTTCTAAAGCTGGTTCAGTGGTTGGTAAAGCTAAATCTGCTAAATCTTGTAATATTTGTTCTGCCGTTTCACCCTTTAAGAGTACCGGACTAACAAGCTCATCTAAATTTTGATTCTCTTCACTGGCAGATGACCTAGTAAATAATTTTTCTGTATCTGTATTTTCACCAGTTGTATCTGTTGTATTATCCTCTTCCTCTGTAGATGGACTCTCAGTCAAATCCTCCGGTGTTGGCGTAGATTTTACCGAGGTAGGATGGCTAGAAGTTACTGTTACCTGCTCTGGGGGAATGGTAATAGTTGTATCACCGATGTGATCGTCATCCAAATCGCTGTGGGTATAACTTTGGGAATTCTTGGTTGTTGCTTCCTCGAACATTCCATCTTCCCCCATCGGATCTGGGGTCAAATCCCCCTCAGCATCATCCGGCAAAATTTCCAAGCGGACACTATGCTTCCAATTTTGACCCATAATGTCTGACATCAAATCTCCGCAACAGCTTAATTCCCAACTCCCTGACTTCAGGACAGTAAATGGAATTACCGCTACTACACCATCATCATTGGTGCGACGCGATCGCTTTTTGGCATACCTTTTGGCAGGTGATTCATAATGGGAATAATGGGTAACTCGTACCTCTACATCTGTATTGACGTAGTTGGAGTTAGCCACAACCCTATACCTACCTTCAGGCAGTTCCACCCTTGCTGATTCCAGTGGAAGCCAATGACGTTCTCCTTGTTTTTGTATCAGAAATTGCCAGTTTTTCATGGTGAATAGTGCCCAGAAGCTCACCAAGGAGCAAGAATCACAAATATTACCTTACTTGCAAGTTTACCTCAGTAATTCGTCATTACATGATTTTCATATCCTGTTTCGATATAAACGGTAATCTTGCAGTCCTTTAGAGAATCTCTTGTTTTTGTAACTTATGAAACCTTTGGTTTGCAAGTTGAGGTTAATGAGGCAGGAGTGGCAAGGCAGGTGCTAGGAGGAGGAGGAATAATAATAAGGGCGTAATGCCCTTGCAACTGCTAAAATTCAAAAAATATAATTGGAATTAGTTGTTTGGTGAAGCCTGAGATGATAATTGTGGTTGCTTCTGTGAATACTGGGTAACTATCCGGGATATTTCGGAATTATAAAGTCGCAAATAATTCCAATAATTACCAAATACTTGACGGACATAATTTTTAGTTTCATTGAAGGGAATTTCTTCCACAAACTCATCTATATCCTCTGTTGGTAATCTTCTCAGCCATTTGGCAACATTCCCTGGCCCTGCATTATAACTAGCGATCGCTAATAATGAATTATTGTCATACTGTTCGTGGGTATGATCCAGGTACCATGTACCCAACATAATGTTACCTTCAGGGTCTTCCAAGTTAGGTGTTTTATCTAACTTCTCTTTCTCAGCAATCCAATCAGCTGTACTTGGCAGTACTTGCATTAAACCTGTGGCTTTGGCAATGGATCGAATTTTCGGTTCAAACCGCGATTCTTGACGAATTAAGGCTGTCACCAATAGGGGATTTAAATTTCTTTTCTTAGACCAAGATTGAATTAATTGAAAATAGGGGAAAGGATAGCGAGCCTGCCAATAGATAATATTTTGACTTAGGGCTTGATACTCGGCTTGCTCCTCTGGAATCTCTCTATCTTCTAACTTGGCAATTGTGCTAATTCCCTTTAAATGCTCTCTGTGAGACAATTGGATTAACCCGTCAGTAAATTCCTCAGCTACAGTTGGGTCTTTAGTGTTTCTAAACTCAGTCTCCCATTGTAACCATGCATCCCGGTCTTGACCCAGTAAATACAATTCTTTAAACGTATCAGAGCCAGCAGTAGGTACGGGACGCTGTAACTCAACAATTTCCGGTTTAATTTGCCGCACATTGTTAAAGTTGCCCACATTTAACCCTAAAATACCTGCAGAACGCCATGCATAGTAAGAATGGGGAAAGTTACTCAGCACATACTCATATATTTGTTTTGCTTCTGCTTGATTGCCCAGTTTTGTTGCCCATTTTCCAGCCCAAAAACCGGCTCTGGGTGCCAAAATACTGCGAGGGTTGTTTGTAGTAACTGGTTTTGCCCATTTCCAAGCAGCTTCATAATCTTTGGCTTTGGCTTTTTCTTGAGCGGTTTTCCACCTATATTGGGCGGCTTCCTCAGTACTACCATGATTATCTATTAATAGTTGTAATGCTTTTGCTGCTGCTTTTTTATCCCCTAATCTAGTTAAAATTTGTGATTTTCTTACCAGTCCTCTTCCAGCTTTCTCAGGATATTTGCTGATTACTTGATCCAGGTAAGGTATGGCTTCTTGACTAGTTTTAGTCATTTGGGCTAATTGCAACAGTGCCTTACCAGCTTCGGAAGTATGGGGAAATCCTTGTACTAACTGATTATAAACAGCGCTCGCTTTCTCTCTTTCTTTACTAATCTGTAGCCCCCTGGCGTAACGGTACAGATTTTTTGCTGTTGGGGGAGCTTTACCATAGGCTGTGGAAGCCTTACCAAATTGACGATTTAGCCAGTATCCCCTACCAAGAATTTCCCAATCCTCTGGTTTTAAATCTGGCTGTTGCATCAACCGATCCAAATAACCGACAATTCCTGGTTGCTCGTAAGCGTGCCTTGCCAAAATCAATAGTAATTCCGGCTGGTTAGGATTTTCCCGCAGTCGCTGACGAGCAATTTCCCAAGTAAGTGGATGGGAAGGAAATTCTGCGATCGCTCTATCCTGGTATTCCTTAACACCAATTATATACAGAGCTTTACCCGTAGCGGGGGCTTGGGGATACTGTCTCACTACAGCCTGTCTTAAGTCAGAAGCTTTACCTTCTTCCCCTAATATTTGCTGCGCTTGTGCCTGCTTCAATAATATATAAGGGGCAAGGGCAGGATAATCATTTTCCAATCCCTGTAGTAATTGCAACGCCTCCCTACCTTGCTTACGATCAATTAAGTCACTAGCTAATAAATAGCCGGCACGATGGCGATCCAAAGATGAAGACCCTTGGGCAAGAGATTCTAGCTTGCTTGCCCGATCCTGGGGAGATTTCAAAACCAAGGGTAATACTACCGATTTTGCCCGTTCCTGATCAGATATCTGTCCTACCTGAGAGGTCATCAGTTTTTGGAGCCATTGTCCCACTGATCTACCAACTTGTGGGGCAGACAACATAGCTCCTGCCAAAAAGGCAGAAAGTCCTGCACCCACCATTAAAGAAATATGCTTGGTTTGTAGCTTCTTCAGCATTGATACCCGCTGAAAACTTCACATGAATTTCTTGACACTCTAGCATTACTCGGGATCATCAGGGATAATTTTGCGGTTTGATTTTTTATTTAATGTGATTTAGTATTTCCGATTACATTATCTTACCTAAGTTTGGAGAAAGGAAGTGAGTGGTGAGTAATACCATTTTCATTTGGTATCTAAAATTCTCGCAAACGATCAGTAGTTCTAACTTTTGAGGGGTACTACTACTCCGCAGAAGCAAGCTATGATGCCCCGAAAATCGACAGACTATCTACGGATTTCTATTAGGTATTAGGTATATTGAACTCTATAGCTACCAAATCCATCCAGAACTTGAACGGTAAGCACAGATGTTTGAGCGTTTGGAGCAATGCTTTCGTGTATATCACAAGGACAGTTTGGCACAGGTGAAGAAATGGGTAGTTTTTCTTTGAAGATTTAGAAAAAATGGGAATTCAACCAGGTGACGCAACTATGGTTATGAATTTTTACAACAATAAAAATAGGCGTTGCTGATTCAGGGCATGATTTCACTAAATTTTCAAGGATTTCTCAATGGTTTCAAACCCTAATTCATCCCCTGAATCAGCAACGCCGAAAAATAATGTTAACTTTTCCTATTATTCAACCTATGATGTGGTTTTT
>CBZS010000415.1 GCA_000613065.1 Richelia intracellularis
TGTTTCAATGTTTCATGTCAATTCATTTATTAACCTTCGCTTCTTTGAAACAGATTTCCAACCTCAGTGAACAGCGGTGCTCGATTCTACAGTTTTTTGGTGCTGTCTGTGGTAAATATTATCTTCTTTGCTAACTAACCTGCGGAATGTGGGATTAGTGGAGGACCTGCATTATTGGGGCATTTCCCGCCGTCCCTAAGGCTGTTTCTCTACCCCCAGCAGAAGCGATGCGTCCCGAACCCCCTGTTAGATTCACTTCTACTATAATCGAGAGAATAGGCTTACAAAATTTACTCTCTCCCATAGGAAGAATGATCCTGCGGAACTTGTAGCGGTTTCCGTTCCAAGCATGCCTATCTACCCTGGGAATTGCGTTCGCTGTCGCCATCTTGGTTATTGGTCATTATTCTGGGGATGCCATGGATTACATGATTGATGTCCAGTTTCGCCATATCCAGCAAGAAGATGTGATGATTCTGTTAAATTAACCCCGTCCAGCAAAGGTAAGGTATGAAGTTGAACATTTACCAGGAGTATTGAGAGCGGAAGTATTTCGTAGTGTTCCAGCCAAATTACGATTTGAACATAGCACATATCGTTTGGGTTTAACGGGGATTGAACCAGATGCACAGCTACGACGATTACTGGATCAGCATTTACACCAAGTTAATTTACTTCCAGAAGGACTGATTTTAAGCAGGAAACTGGCAGAGATTTTAGGGGTGAAACCAGGGGATACATTGACTGTAGAAGTATTAGAAGGAGTTAGACCGACTCGTACCGTTGTTGTCCCTGGACTTTTGGATGAATTGGTTGCCGTATCTGCATATATGAACATCCACACCTTACATAAGTTGATGCAAGAAGGGGGAACGATTTGCGGGGCTTATCTCCCCGTCGACGCCTTAAAACTAGATCGCCTTTACGCCCTATTGAAGCGTACCCCAGGAGTCACAGGGGTATCCGTGCGGGAAATGGCGAACACTCGCTTTCAAGAAACCATTGCTGGTAGCCTAAGTCTTTTTACTACAGTGTTGGTAATATTTTCTTGTATTATTGCCTTTGGAGTGATTTACAATGCTGCCCGCATAGCTCTTTCTGAAAGGGGACGAGAACTGGCAACGTTGCGGGTAATTGGATTTAATGAAGCAGAAGTCGCATTTATCCTTTTGGGGGAACAGGCAGTGTTAACTGTGTTAACTGTTCCTCTAGACTCTGTTATCGGCTTTGGATTATGTCCCTTTAACTCCGTAGCATATAGTTCTGAGTTATACCCTTTTCCTCTAGTTATTACGAAAACATCCTACGGGTTCGCCTCTATTTTTATTCCGCTCCCAGCTATTGTTTCCGGATTGATAGTTCGCCGTCAGTTAGTTCATTTAGATTTTATATCTGTACTAAAAACAAGAGAGTGAGGGCGATTATTCTGGATAGCAGTAGTTCACTAATAAAAATTTGCTAAATCCCGAACTAAATATGGCATTGCTGAATCAGGGGATGATTTCACTAAATTTTCAACGATTTATCAATGGTTTCAAAGGCTAATTCATCCCCCACTAATGCAACGCCCTAAATATTTCTGTTCGAGCAACTGTTTGCAACCATAAAATAGAACTTCCTCAACCGATTCAATATCTTTTTAGTTGGTATTTGCCTTAATTGAACCTCACTTTGTTCTCCCAGACAGGAATAATTTTTGTATTTTATTTCATCTTGAATCCCAAACGGCAAAAGAGGCCAATCTCAGACCTCTTCTGATTTCCCACAATATTGTATTGTCTATAAAAATTACTTTAAACCAGTATTAGTACCTTGCCTTCCAGTGGCTAGCTCTACCTTAACAATTTTGCCACCCATTTTTTGAATTCGTTGCTGCTCGGTAAACCAGTTTTCATAGGGTACCAGCTTTGTGAAGTATGTATTTTGTAACTCTCGCTGAGTACGAATTCTACTTTGGCTTGGTACACAAGCGGTAACTTTAAACATCCGCATAGTCTTAAAAATCTCCCTTTAGTAGCTGTAAAACTATTTATCTCAAAAATTAACTCAAGTTTTAAAACAATTTTTCCAAGGCTGGAAATCAAGCATCAATACTAGAAACCTAACACTTATTTCCATATTATTGATACAAGCGAGAAAGCATCCTAGCACTCACGATTGACTTCCAGTCCTGAATTTAAATCGTACCTAAATCATGAATAATTCAGTACGAATCTGAATATTAGCTCAAGCCAGAGCAAATATAATCAAAGTAAACGCCCATTTCCTTACCAGCGTCAGGACCTACTAAGCTAGCGGTTACTTCTTTCATGGCTTGAATAGCTTGTACGGTAGCACCAACAGGAACTCCCAAGGAGTTGTATGTTTCTTTTAAACCATTTAGTACGCGCTCATCCAAAATGGAAGGGTCACCTGCTAACATTCCGTAGGTCGAGTAACGGAGGTAGTAATCCAAGTCGCGGATACAAGCTGCATAGCGACGAGTGGTGTACATATTACCGCCGGGACGGGTGATATCAGAGTATAAAAGAGATTTTGCTACAGCTTCTTTCACTATCGCAGCTGCGTTAGCACTGATGGTGGTAGCTGCACGTACACGCAACTCACCAGTTGCAAAGTAACCCTTAAGCTTATCCATTGCGCTCTCATCCAAGTACTTACCTTGGACGTCTGCGGAATTAATAACAGTGGTAATTGCGTCTTGCATGTTGTTATTTCCTTATTTCCAACTCTATTGCAATTTTTTTATGTCAGTAGGTATAGAGAATATTTACCCTATGACATTGCACCAATAACATAGTCAAAGTAGGAACCAGCTTCAGCAGCATCTTCTCCAGACATCATGCCGGTAGCTACGCTCTTCATTTCCGCAACGCCTTGAGCAACGGCATCAATGGAAGTACCTAGAGACTTGTACATTTCTCTTACACCAACGATGCCGATTTCTTCGATGGGAGTAACATCACCAGAAACCACACCATAGGTTACTAAGCGTAGGTAGTAATCTAGGTCGCGCAGACAGGTAGCAGTCATTTCTTGACCGTAAGCGTTACCACCGGGGGAAACAACATCAGGACGCTTTTGGAATAACTGATCGCCGGCTTGTTTAACAATCCGCTCCCGGCTGTCGCTTAATAATTGAGCTATCCGCAGACGGCGCTCGCCTCCTGTAACAAAGCTCTTGATTCTATCTAATTCGCCGGGGCTGAGATAACGGGCTTCAGCATCAGCATTCACGATGGACTTCGTGACGATACTCATTAATAGATTCCTCCAACAATCATGAAACCAGAATTTAATCGCGCTGGTGCGACTTGTAAGGCTCTATTGAGCTTTTCATAGTTTTGTCTTCAACACAACATTTACATCAAGTCAATGTTTGTGTCTAGTACAATTCTGAGTTTGCTTGGGTAAATACAATTACACAAGCATTTTCACTCATTGCCTTCCAGCGAATATTTTCGGTCATTCTGTTGAGCATATATGAATGCTCTTAATAGTTTGTAATATTTTTTTCATGTTGATGACTTTTTTTTAATTGTATTGGTCATGGAAAACTTGCTTTTCTCAGCCAAAACAATTATACAGAAACACAGAGAGAGAAGTAGCTATTTCCACTTTACTCCCTGTGTATAAATTAATCATCTGTTGCTTCTGTATGGCTAATGACTTGCTTTTAAAGATGTATTTCGTTGATAAGGAACAACCTCTTCGCCAAAGAATTGGCTATATTCGGTGGAATTGATAAGTGCATCAACAGCTTGGGCTAAATTGCCATTTTGAAGTAATTTATGATACCGCTCTACTTCTCCTGAATTATTTGGTGTTCTTCCCAATAAGTGACGGAACAAAAATTCCACTACTTTCTTTGGCGGATAAGAAGTCAGGAATCGTTGACTGTAGATAGCTGATTGAACTAAAGCTGTGACAAAATCACGCACGGAAATTTCCTGCTTGCGTAACTTTCCTTCCATTTCTGGTAGTCGCATTGACTGGGGAACTTCATCGCTCGATAGTTCTAACACCTGAAAGTAGATAGCATTAATTGCCATATTTACTTCCTTGGATGAGCTATTAGCAGTTACATGGTAAATCCGGGCAATACGGGGCTTGTTTCCTAACTTCTTGCTGGGATGAGAAATGGTGCGTCCTAGCTGACTATATAAATTTTCAGCCGTTTTTTGAGCCGTCATATCTGCGATCGCTTTTCCGGTAAGGGGTAGTTTCGCTGCATCCATCCGGGGCGCGATATTATCAAAACTAGGTACAACCAAATCTTTATTTTGTTTGGTTAATTGGTTATATAGCCTTTGAGTATTGGGGAAGTTGGCTGCTGGTAGAGTCAAGAAGCGGTTGTAAGGTACTGTATCCTCACCAAATGCTTCTATATACTCCGCACTATTAACCATGGCATTAATAAAGGTACGAATACCCTGAGTTGCCAGTATTTGATTGTATTTGCGAATTTCTGCCTGATCTAAGGGAGCTCGTCCTAGGAAGTGCTTGGTTCCTAGCTCAATTACCTTTGTATTAGGGTATGGGGTGTAGAACTCTTTGAGGTACAACCTGGAATAACCCAGGCTTTCAATAAATTCTTTAACAGTAATTTCCCCGTTACTAAGCTTACTTTCCAAAGCTGTAAATTCTTTGGAAGATGTGACGTTGGAGGCGATATCGCGCTCAAATACCTGGCGGTAAGCAGCACTAATTAGGCTCTTAACAGCGACTTTATCCTTACTTCCAGAAATCAACTTGAAGACTTTTCTTTGTTCGCGCTGTTTAGAAACCCCTTGATTAATTCGAAATTGAACATCGGGTTCTGTCCGCATATCTTGTGGCGTACCCAATTCCACAAATTTAGGTGTTTCTTGCTTTTGAGTTGCGGGAGTTAGATCTTCACGAATGCTACCCACCCGCAGTTTTTGCCTTGCTACACCAGCTGCTGTGAGATAACGTTGGTAAGGAACTGTATCTTCTCCAAATGCCTCGGCATATTCTTGACTATCAATAATGCCATCTACTAAGGCATAGAAACCTTTCTTGGCACAAATATCAAAATATTTGTTAGTTTCTTGTCTGCCATAGGTTGGACGACCTAATAACCGCCGGTGGATGTACTCAACTGCCTTCATTATATACAAGCTAGTCCAGTAGGTATTACGGAACACATCTGACTTAGCTAAAGCACGAATAAATTCCTTGATGGTAATCTCGCCGTTTTCAAGCTTAATTTCCGCTAAGGTTTTGGCGTTGCCCATAATAGACATCTCTCCCAAATATTTGTAGATAAGCAGCCTTAATTACTTTTTGGGTAGAACTTTCTGATAACTGAACATTTTTACCTTTCTTCCCAGGGATTTGGTCTAAGCGGAAAACTTTGGATCCTAGACTACCAGGAAACTCTCCCCGGGCTTTGGGATTACTATTTTGGTTATAAATTCCAGGCCCCTGGTGAATTAGCAGACGCTTAGTATCTTTACCAAAGAATGCAGGACTGCTGCTGGGGTTACGAGTCTCTTTGGAGAAAATCGCCCCAAATTGGATTTCTAAGGGGTCGTTCCCAGAACCGTAGGGGTGTTGATCTGGTAAGGGTTGGTTGTAAGCGGCAAAGGTGGTGATAAATTGGGGTACTTTGCGCAAGGGAGCACTGTAATTCAATAAGTCTTGTTGTGGTCCCCAGTTGCGACATTCCTGTGCTTCTTGACCCAAACCTCGAAGGTACGGAACAGTTTCTTCCCCGAAATAATCAGAATATTCTTGAGAATCTACCAGAGCATCAATTAAAGCTGGCAAACCGCCGTTAGAAACAATAGAGAAGTATTTTTGTACTTCTTCCCTAGAACTGGGACCCCTACCTAAAATATGACGGAAGGCTAACTCTAGAGCGCGGCTATTAATAAATGGTTCATAAAACTGTTTGCGGTAAAGGGGGGATTTACCTAAGCGACGAATGAACTCCTTCATAGAGATATCGCCATTTTTGACCTGGGATTCCAGATTAGATATACCTAAGTTGTATGCACGGGTAATATCCCGTTCAAAGAGTTGCCGATAAGCAGCTTTCATTACGTCATTTTTCTCAGTTGCCGACAACCCCGGTTTCATAACAAATTTTTGCCGCCGCTCTGAGGCATTAAAATAAATCTGAGGTAAAGCTAAACCTTGCTGGTCAGCAGAAGAGCGTTGTCGCAGTTTATTAGAAGGTGTAGGTGCTTTGAATTCTGTAATCAAAACATCCATGTACTGCGTCACAATAGCTGCTGCTTCTGTATCTTGCTTTACGTAAGAAATTGAAGCTACTTTTATTTCCTGAAGAGCAACGATTGTTGCTTCTGTAGAACAAGCATTCTCAATAATCTCCCGTAAACCTCTGGTATTTACAGAGAGGATGCTCGGATCTCCAGCAACAATTGCATAGGTTGCATACCGTAGGAACCAAGACAAGTCCCGCAAGCTTTTTGCCATATTGCTAGGACCATAACGGGATACGTTAATTGGTCTAAAACCTATGGGTGTAGGACCACCAGCAGAAGTACCAAAGATAGAACTTAAGTTGCCAAAGAATCCCCCACGGGATTCGACATAAGTTACTGTTCCTAATTCTCTAGCTCTTTGAGCGTCAACTCCAACACCTACCATAGCGATTTCCGGTTCTGGCTCTCTGGGTCTTTCCAAGAAAGACATGGGAGATCCACCCGTAAAAATTCGGTTAGCAGCACGGGAGACGATAATCTCTGAATTGTCTGTTAACACCTGGGCAATTTCTAAACGTTTGGCACCAGATGCAAAATATGTTGCTAATTCTTGCAGTTCACCATTACCCAAAAAGCGGTCTTGTTGCTCCGCTTGGGCAATTTTTGACACAGCTAGGGTTTGATATAGTTGCGGACGTGCAACTGAGCTTCCACCACTCGCCTTAAGAGTCATTGGATTTCTAAAACTCCCATTATATGCGTTACTGTTTTAATTCTGAAACACTTTTGGCTTGACAATTGATAACTGCCATGCGTTGTTCGTGAGACCTCGAAGAAAGTTTGGGAAAAACTAACCCAGTCAGCTTTTAGATTAGAACGTTTTGAGTTTACTCTGGGTCTTTATTAAGAATTATGTAGGAAATTTTGTGTCAAGTAAGTCAATTTTGGCAAATTAGCCGGATTACTTACCTAAAAATAGAGATACTTTTTGTGTAGATTCTTAACAAGATTAGCCCAGTTTAAGATTATAGATTTTCTTAATCCATTCTCTCATTTCTCACGGGCTTAAAGGTTTGAGGGTATAGTTTGGGAACATTTTTTAATTAGTTTGATTGAAACTACACCGATGGCACCCTCTAAAACCTGGATAATAGAGAGGGAATGGAAGTTATAAATATTTCTAAGATGGATAACAGACTCGCACTTATTTACCTTGGCATTTTAGTCGCTTTATTAGGATTTACCGTAATTGGAGTGTTTCGTCAGATTTTCAAAAACCGGAGACAGGAAAGGTCTTTTTCTAAGTTGCGTAATAAGTTGACCCAGGAGAAAGGTACTATACAGGAATATTACGAACTAGCGAGTATTTACTCGGAGAAAAAATTATACTCCCAAGCCATACAACTGTTTCAGAAAGGCATTAAAATTGCAGAGAATGAGGAAGAAGAGAATATTTTCCTGATTTACAATGGCTTGGGCTATGCTTATTTCGTCCAAGAACAGTATGATATGGCAATTCGTCAATACAAAGAAGCAGTCAAACTTAAACCAGATTATGTGACAGCATTGAATAACCTAGCACACGCCTATGAGAAGAAGAAGTTGATGTCCCAGGCATTGGAGATCTACGAAGAAGCTTTAAAATATGACGAAAGAAACGCGATCGCGAAACGTCGTGTAGAGTCACTACGACGTTTCGCATCCGTATAATATGTTACTAACTCTGTACATTGAGATTTTTGCCTTATGGGAGGCAGAGAGTAGGTGTTGGTTTCAACTTAAAATCTAAATCCTTACGTAGGGCTTGCTGAAAAATTTCAGTGGGGAGCTATGGACAATTTAGTCAAAAATAAAAGATAACCTTTTATTAAGTATAATTGTTTAAGAGATAAATTGGAATCATCATACTTGCATAAAACAGGCGTACTTGACATCCATTGACATAAAAAATCGAAAAAAAGCCGCCATAAACAAGTAGAAAGATTCATTACCCGGATTTTTCACCAAAATTGAAAAAAGAGGGGTCTAAAACTGCCAAAATGTATATTGCAAAAGAATATCAGCAGTTTAAAGGATGACCCCAAATAAAAATCTTGTGGGTGCGACTTTTTTAGTAACACGGGGAGTGGAACTTAGACAGGTATTGGAAGAGGTCGAGGGGTATTAGAACAACGAGCTTTGAGAACTTGCTTGATCAAAGGAATACCACTAGAGTACAAAGCCAAGTGATTGCGTTTATGTTCTTGTTGTAGATGAAACTGCCAATACTCATCCCAATCGCCACTGATGTATAAAGAACCCAGGGGTAAAACACCCTCACCACCCCTCATGGTCCATCTAGTCCCAGTGATATGGATCCTGTCTTTTATCAGGTGGCGACAAGCACCCTCAATCACCCCCATGGCGATGGGAAATCCAGCTTTTAAGGTGATTTTTGAAAAATAAATTACTTTAAAAGCGGTTGAATCAAGATATCCCATTTGGGCAACAGTGGATTTCGCTGTAATCTAGACTCGACTTGTTTCATAGCTTTCTTTGTTAGATAAATCCCTTTTTGGTAAACAGTTTTACTTAAACTCAAGATAGGATATAAGCCTTTCCAAGTCATACTCGAAGCCCAGGAAAGCATGACTTCAACATCAACAAGGTTCGCCCCCCCCCATTCCAATGCTGGTCAAGAATAGCCCAACAACCCTCTATGGGATTGTATTTACTATGGTAAGGAGCATAGTAAAGCAATTGAATTGGTATATTTAGCAGATCAACAAACTCAACCATCCTTTTTTTTTTTTGAGTTCTTACTCCACTACTTTCCGGACCATTATCAACTTTAATTTGTATCAGTTCGGTATTCTGCTTTTGTTCTGGTGTCATTGTCTTCCACCATTGAATTAGAGTATCAACAATAAAATCCCTGGTTTTATAAGAAGAACTACCAAAGTTAATATAGAATAATTGCCCACTATCTTCATCAAGAATCCCACAGGGAGTATATTTTTCTGTGCATCCCATACATGCTCGTCAGCTTGATTGTCTCCTCTGCTTTTTCCACCACGAGAATAAGCCCCGATCTTAACCGTAGCTTTGCAATCCATGCTTAGTCGTTTGAGTTTGAGGCTTGTTTGTTCATTGCGGCTGAAATTCTTTGATGTTGTTGAAGATATCATCCGTTTGTGGAATTTTTTTTGAGGTTTGGCTTTTACTAGTTTAGGAAGACTATAGCCCATTCGATTCAATACTTGTGCCATTGTACTGGTGCAAGGCAATTGCTCCTGGCTAAATCCCTGTTCTTTGAGTTTTTCTAGTGCCGATGTTGCTGTTAACCGGGTATAGGCTAAGGAAGTTTTAAATGTTGAGTCTTGTTGAGAATGAGATTGTGCAATTTGTCCCAGGGATAATGCCACAAGATAAGAGGTTGTTTCTCCTGGCAACGCTTTGCTGTGCTAAAGGCTGATTGTAATCCCACACAGATTATCCCTGTTCTTTTTTCCGCTAACCCTAACTCTATATTTTCTCTACCCCAACCGAATACTGTTTCTGGTAACGTTGCTCTACCTTAGCAATATTTCAAGGTCATCTCAGGTTGAAAGCCCCGACGTTCGACTCCATTCATTTTCCATGCTGCCAACCGCAAGTCTTCTATTTGTTTGTGATCTTGTTAATGATTTGGATTCCTCTGCTGGGTCTAGCATACTCCAAAATACTTACCCCTGTTTTTTTACTCATCAACATTACATCTTACTTTCATTGGTAAATTCTTTCTTCTAAATAACCTAAGTAATCGTCAGATTTGAGGTATTTGCCATTGTTAAGTAAATATCTACCACAGGTATCCACGGGTTTACGTTCTTGGGGGGTGAGTTTGGGTAAAGTTGTACTCCGGCGCATACCTGGGGCAACTGAACTTGATTTACCTTCAAGGATAAGCTGTAAACGTTTGTTCTCCTAAGCTTATGCCTGTGTTGAAGTCTGAGAATAAAAGACAAATGCAGCTTTCCACAAATACTCAATCACATGGATAATATCCCTGTCTTAGTCCATGAGAATATTGCTGTGCTGGTAGATTAAACTCCCCATCCAAAAGAAATAGCGTATTTCTCTTTCTTCCTCCAGAACCGATTCTATTGGCGATTACTGTGTCAAATAATGTGGTCAATTTCTGCGACAATTTTTTCTTGTGTGTTCTGTTTACTGAGTCTGTGCCTGAACACTCTCCCTCTATTTCATCTTGAGTACGTTTATCAAAATATCTTTGTTTGTAACAACCGTCTCAATAGTTCGTATCCATTCTCAAGTAACTTACTCTGTATCTGAAAGTGTTCTAACCCACAAATGCTGTCTGAGTCTAACCAACTAAGCTATCTCTTCAAATAGTTTTCGTGCTTGTGACCAAAACATACCTTGATTTGATGTAGATGCTTGAATATATCCCACTAATATAATTTTGTGGATTCAAATATGGATTGTTGCAAGAGACAAAAAAGGATCAAAACAAGCTGAAATTCTTTCCCATCTGACAACAAACAAGACGAAGATATTTTTTTTGAAACCATGGGAAACAACGTTCTTGTTGTCAGATGGGACGGAAATTTTAATGGGTCTGCCCTTGTTGTTCTTTGTCTTCCAAACCCCCTTGGGCCATTGCGGCCGAATACCACGTTTACGTAAAGCAGCGCGCTTATCCTTAGAATCGTAGCCTGTGTCAGCAGTAAGCACTTTCAGGGGTTTACGGGGTCTACCCCGTTTGTTGCTCTTAACCTTTACACTGTCTAGAAGTGGTATAACCTGATCTGTTTCACTATCATTGGCAGGTGTGGTCCGATTGGATAAAGGCATTCCTGAGCCTTCAGTAAGAGTGTGTATTAAAATACCCTTTCCTTTTCCAGCGTAAGCAACACCATCACCACCGCCCTTTCCAGGGGGAAAAAGACCGGTCCACCGCGCCATAACTCCAGTTGATTAACCCTTTCTCTTGTCCAATCCCCAATATTCGTGTTTGTAAAGCCTCTAAGGTCCTGTCCAGCTGGCAACCTTTGAGCGATCGATCTCCATGCAGAGCTTTTTTATGCCCATATTTCTTTTTGGAACGTCACACTAACGACATTCTGTTATCAATATATACAGTAAGGTATTGAGTACATAACGAAATCAATAATGTGGCATTCCTCGTTCGCGTTTCTCTGGCGGTTTCGGAAAAATATCCTCAAACAAAGACCACTCCAAATTACTCAGTCCTTCAAAACGTCCAGCTATCAGATGATATAACCGCTCTTAATGAAGAGGCATATTATCACCTTCGGTTATTAGTGGGATAGGAACATTGGTTTTGTGCTATTTTCTCCTTTTTTCTTGCATTTAAATATATTTCTCTGTTCTGATATTTCCACAGCAACTACTTTTTCAGCAAACCCTACTTACTTTATCAAGTTTTCAGCTTTTAGTTGGAAATTAGTTCCTGCCTCTCGCTTTCAACATGAGGCGGAGCCTCAAAAATTGTATTCCAAGGCTTGAGCCTTGGAACCATCACATGAAAGTGTAAGAGAGTCTACCATTCTATTTCCATCTTTCCCCAGTTACTGTAATGCAGTGTCTCCGGAGCAGAGGCGTAGCGGTGGATGTAGTCACCGCTGACGGGCTAGATTCTCCCTTACCAGACCTCAGTGGATTTATTTCGATCAAACTATACTAGATTGATTTATCTTTCTAATTGGTCAATTTCCTTTGGTACACCAGCAGTTAAAACTTCGTTACCACCCACTGTAACTAGTACATCATCTTCAATACGAATGCCAATACCAACCCAACGGGAATCCACAATTGGTTGATCCTCTGCTGGCTCCGTATCAGGAACAATATAAATTCCTGGCTCAACAGTCAACACTTGACCTGGTTGTAAAATTTGTGGATTGTCTTCTCCATACTGATAAACTCCCACATCATGCACATCCAAACCCAGCCAATGCCCTGTACGGTGCATATAATAGGGTTTATACTTTTCTTCCTCAATTAAATTATCAATATCTCCCCTGAGAATACCCAACTCCACTAAGCCCTCTGTTAGCACTCGGACAGCGGCGTCATGACCCTGGTGATAGGGATTACCCGGCTGTACCTGAGCGATCGCTTCTTTTTGTGCTTCTAATACAACCTCATATAAGGCTTTTTGCTCCCCAGTAAATTTCCTTCCCACGGAAAATGTGCGTGTAATGTCTGAATTGTAGTAACTATAAGCACATCCGGCATCAATCAATAGCAACTCATTATCTTGCATTTGACGAGTATTTTCGATGTAGTGGAGTACACAGGCATTTACTCCAGAAGCCACAATGGAAGGATATGCTGGACCATTTCCACCTCTCAAACGAAATATCCGTTCCATCTCCGCTTGAATTTCGTATTCATAACTTCCTGGCTTAGCTATATCCATGGCATAGTTATGTGCTTCCACGGCAATTTCAGCGGCTTTTCGCATTAATTGCAACTCTGCTTCACTTTTTACTAGTCTCAGACTGTGAAGAATTGCACCTGTATCTTCAATGGCAATTGGTCCAGTGCCACGCTTAGGATAAGTGTGTAATAAAATTTGATAGTGATTGAGAATAGTTTGATTAAATTGCTGATCGCGTCCTAGACGATAATAAATGCGATCGGCTTTTTCTAAATACTGAGGTAACTTTTCATCTAATTCTGTAATTGGATAGGCTTCATCTGCACCGTATATTTCTTTTGCTGCATCCAACCCACAACGATAACCACTCCAAACTTCTTGTTCTCGATCTTTTGGTTGGACAAAGAGTACAAATCGATGTTCTGGGTGGTGAGGAGCCAATACTGCTACTGCTTGGGGCTCATTAAAACCAGTCAAGTAAAAGAAGTCACTATCCTGACGATAAGCATATTCCACATCATTGTGCATTACAGCCATGGGAGCGCTACGAAATATAGCAGTAGCATTACCAATTTTTGACATAAATGCTTCGCGGCGCTGCCGATATTCTGTTTGCATATTTACGTGAATTTCTAGACTTCTGATATTGTAGCTTCTGGTTTTATGAGAAAGCTTGTCAACCTAAAGCAAAAGAGTATAATTCCCTATGGGTGAGATAGGCGTAATAATACACGACTGACAATTCGCCCATCTGATAATTGATAAATTTGTAGTTCCCCACCTATTTTTTGCACTAGTTGTTGACAAACCAGTAAATTTAATTTATCCGATTGCGAAATATATTCACCATACTTAAAGTTCTTAGGTGTGTTGCAATCTAAATCAAGTAAGATTTGAGGGTCGATTTTACCTGTATCCGTAATTGATATTTCCAGAGTGACTTCATCTAAACGACGACACCAAATATCAATTCTGGCTCCTACAGTAGAACGTTTGCAGGCTGCAAGTATTACTTGGTATAAAATTAGCTCAATTTTAGCAATATCTCCTGCGATCGCTAGGGAAGATTTAGAGCGATGGGAATGATTTTGTCGATTAACATCTTCATGGGATTGGGAGCCTAAACCATGCACGCCTACCCACAATTTTTGCTCTTGTACTAAGCTATCGAGCCTTTCTAAAGTTCTTTTTAGCAAAGTGGCAACAGCCATACTGCCTTCACGTAGATATAATTGCCACTGTTCTTCCTTGAGTAATGTATTTAAATGTGGAGTTGCAGAATTCATTTGTCTAATAATTGCTTGGTAACGGATATTAGATTCTACTTCACAATTTTCTTTGACGTGACTCAGGAAATTAATTACCTGCTTTTGCATGTCCTCTAGATACTGATGCTTGTACCAGTTTAATTGTTGTAATTCATTGGTTTGCGACTGAAGCATTTTTGTGGTTTGTAGCCATCGTCGAGACCAAGCCAATTGACTCACAAGAATCTGTGCAGCTTCTACATTA
>CBZS010000416.1 GCA_000613065.1 Richelia intracellularis
ACCTATGCCCACTTTTATCCATTCCCAGCACATCTGGCAATGCTTTAATTATGGTTTTATCACCAATTATTATACTGGGAACAATCTTGATTTGGCGGTCAAAAAAACAAAGAAAACTCACTAGTAATACTTAGATATAGTTGCGGAAAATCAGCTAATCTAACTGAATTGAGATAAATAGAATTCTATTATCAACGGGGGGTTGGGGCGTGAATATGGATCAATGGATCGGTTTAATCGTCATAGTTGCTTCTTTGTATATTTTATGGCAAATAAAGGAAGTGATTTTACTGATATTTGCCGCAGTTGTTTTAGCTACAACATTAAATCGATTATCAAGACATTTCCAAAGATTTGGTTTGAAACGTGGATTTTCTGTATTACTTTCAGTAAGTCTTTTCTTCGCTATTATTGTCGGTTTCTTCTGGCTAGTAGTCCCCCCATTTGCGGATCAATTTCAAGAACTCACCAGACAGTTTCCTGAAGGTTTAGCGCGTTTTGATAATTGGTTAGAAGAGTTAAAACTCCAAGTTCCTAGGGCTCTTAGCCCCTATATGCCTGACATTAACAGCTTAATTCAGCAAGCGGAACCATGGTTAAAGCGCGTTGCTGGTAGTTCTGTAGCTTTCGTCTCTGGCTCTTTGGAAGTGGTGTTAAAGATTTTGTTAGTAATGGTACTAACGGGGATGTTCCTAGCAGAACCTTTGGCTTATCGTAAAGTCTTTGTGCGTCTTTTCCCTTCCTTCTACAGACGACGATTAGATGGGATTCTAGATAGATGTGAAGTCTCATTGGAAGGATGGGTCATAGGTGCTATTATGGCCATGTTTATAGTTGGAGGGATGAGCTTTTTTGGCTTGTGGATCTTGGGAGTTTCCGCAGCTTTAGCATTAGGGGTATTAGCCGGATTTTTGAATTTAATTCCCAACCTTGGTCCAACTTTAAGTGTAATTCCAGCCATGGCGATCGCATTTAGTCCAGATTCACCTTGGCGATCCCTTGCTGTATTAATACTTTACTTTGTAATTCAGCAGGTAGAAAGTAATTTCCTTACTCCTATTGTGATGGCACATCAGGTATCATTACTACCTGCTGTTACCCTAATTTCCCAGTTGTTTTTTGCCTATTTCTTCGGCTTCTTGGGTTTATTTTTAGCACTTCCCTTGACTGTTGTAGGCAGAATTTGGTTAGAAGAGATGTTAGTTAAAGATGTGCTCGATGCATGGAGTGATAAATCTAACCTGGAAACTAAGTTTGTAATTGTTTCAGAAGAAAATCAAAAATATGAGGAGGAACAGGAAGAGTTAAATGAAGGAGTTATGGAGTGAGGGAGTATAGACGCTCAGAGAGCAGTGTATAGCACAGTCGGAGGTGAATAGATAAGGTGATACTTGTACAATCAACAACTAACAACTATTTCCAAGTATTTAATGCTTTGCCAAAAATGATTTTATCATCACCTGCTTTATAAAATTCACGGATTCGAGCTTCTTCCTCATAACCCTGTTTACGGTAGAAAGCTCTTGTACGTTCAAAGTTGGATAGCCCAGAAGTTTCCACCAGCAACACGCGCTCACCCCGTTCAGCTAACATTTGCTCGATATAGTGCAGTAGCCTCGCAGCATATCCTTGTCCCTGGCTATGGGGATGAACGGCAATAAAGTAGAAATTCCATGTCCCCTGAGTATATGGCTCTGGTGCATAGTAAGCCACCCCCGCTGGACTACTACCATTATCGTAGGTAATTCAGAAGCGATCGCTATCCATCTTTCTTTCTATTAAAGTACTCTGTTAGCATACAGCCAAGTTCTTCGAGCTCTTGGAATGAGAACAAAGCAATAGCTTTAGCAATAGCCATTACTACTTGTTTATCATTGGGCTTAATAGGACGGTTCATTAAAAAATCTATTATCGGAAAGCTACATTTTATACCTTAACAGGTGACAAGATAGTTCACGGGTATATCCCGGATTTCTCACAACTGAGAAAAAAACACTTGGATGAGCCAAATTTAGGATAAATTAATTGGCACATTGTTAAATTTATTGGAGATGACAAGGACTACGAAGTCAAAACAGAGTATACAAAAGATATATAAAATACATTCAAATTGAAATATACTTAAATTAGAACAAAATAGTGATAAAAATTGACAGACCAACTTGCTGGGTTAAATCAAGTAAATTAACCCAGCAGCATAGGGCGTTGCATAAGTGCGGGATGAATTAGCGTTTGAAACCATTGAAAAATCGTTGAAAATTTAGTGAAATTATCCCCCACTTATGCAACGCCATACATACATTTTGGCAGTTTTAGACCCCTCTTTTTTCAATATTGGTGGGAAATCCTGGATATGTAGCAAGGATCTGAGAAAATAAAGTAGCAAAAAAATAGGATAATTTTATTTACCACCAAAAAATAAATTGTTGCCACAATCAGACCAAACTCTCTTCCAGAAACATTTGAGTAAACAGCAGTATCTAACCCTATAATTGTTGTTGCTATTGATACAAGGATATCGCCAGGTGAAGCTTTCCACCTTAGCAAGTTTATTTCCTCAGCCAATTACCAACGAAAGTCGAAAACACAATCTGCAACGTTTTGTAGTGATAGGAAGTCTGTGCGTGAAATTATTGTGGTTTCCATAAGTACAATATTGGATTAGACAATCACAAACAAGACACAACCTCAATCGAAAACAACGTCGCTACTACAAAAAACAAAAGCATAAAAAATATGGCTACTGGATGATTGCTCTTGACAGAACTCAAGGGAAAGGTCGCAATCTGTTTATGGTGACTTTGATATGGGGAACTCATGCATTACCATTGTATTGGTCAATATTGAATCATGTGGGTAACAGTGATTTTAAAAACCAAAACCGTTTATTAAGCGTAGCTCTTTTTTTGTTTAATAATTATCCGGTTTTAGTACTATGAGATACAGGATTCCATAGTCCCAAACTAGCTCAATGGGTTGATAGTAGGGGAGTATACTTCGCCTTACGTCAGAAAAAAGACTTACATTTCCAAGAAAATTTTGGCGAAGAATATCAAATTCTTAAAGATCAAGGATTTCAGCCTGGAATGTCTAAATTTTATATGGGAATCAAGTGTAATAAAGCAGATGCTTTGGGTCGGTTTAATATTGCTGTCTACTGGAAACGAAAATATCGAAATAATGGTTTAAAACAGCCATGGTATATCTTAACTAATTTACCCACATTCAAACAAACTTTGGAAGTTT
>CBZS010000417.1 GCA_000613065.1 Richelia intracellularis
GTTATACTCTGTACTACCAAAAGAGTCGCACCGAAATGAATTAAGGTACTAGTAATAGTCCTAGTTTGGAGTTTGGCTATGGTATGGTTATTATCCTTAGCTAGTCACATACAAGCTGTTACCCCTGTTGGCAATAGTGAAATCGTTACAGTGGATCTGGTTCCAGTCAAGTATCAATTAGGATAAGAACTATATAGAGAATTGTTCCACCTGTCATATTGCCATCCCCCCTCAAGTTTTAACTACCGAAACCTGGAAGAATCTGCTGTTAGATAACCAGCATTATAGAGTGACATTAAAACCTTTGGTTGATCCACAAGTTCTCCTAGTATGGCGATATTTGTCTACCTTTTCCCGTCCCCGTTTCAAAGAAGAATCAACCCCTTACCGTGTCAGTAGTTTCCGCTTGTTTAAAGCTTTGCATCCTGGAGTGAAGTTTTCCCAACTAGTTCATATCAATAATTGTGCCAGTTGTCATCCCAGTGCGAAGGAGTTTAATTTTCGCCGTTTGAGTGAGGGAATAGGGCATAAATATTATTTATGCCCTATTCTTCATTCTTCATCTTACGGCGATCGCTACTATATGCTCGGGGTTTACTGCTCGATTTGGGGGGAGAATGATACTATTATTAGAGTTTCAACTATAAACTAAAGTTAAATTCAATTCTTAAGTTAGCTAATAAGCATTGGGTGTAAATTTCGATTCCCAGTCATTTGCTAATAAAAATATTGATTTAAGTTAAGTTTTTACAATAAAATACCAAAATTTTCATTACCCTTGATTTTTTTGCTACACCTACCATGCTAAAAACTTTGCTGGGCGATCCCAACACTCGTAAGCTGAAAAAATATAAACCTTACGTAACTGAAGTTAACCTTCTAGAGGAAGATATTTCAGCCCTCTCGGACGATGAATTAAAGGGAAAAACTGGGGAGTTTAGGGAGCGAATTGCTAAGGGCGAAACCTTGGATAAACTTTTACCAGAAGCTTTTGCCGTGGTTAGGGAAGCAGGAAAACGAGTCTTGGGTTTGCGACATTTTGATGTGCAAGTGCTCGGTGGTGCGATTCTACACACCGGACAAATTGCTGAAATGAAAACTGGTGAAGGTAAAACTCTAGTTGCAACTTTACCAAGTTATCTAAATGCAATAACAGGTAAAGGTGTCCATGTAATTACCGTTAACGATTACCTAGCCCGTCGTGACGCTGAATGGATGGGACAGGTACACCGTTTTTTGGGATTGAGTGTGGGCCTAATTCAGTCCACCATGAACCCGGCGGAAAGAAAAAAGAATTATGATTGCGATATCACGTATGTTACCAACAGTGAGGTGGGATTTGACTACCTCCGAGATAATATGGCTACATCTATGGCGGATGTGGTGCAAAGACCATTTAATTACTGTGTGATTGACGAGGTCGATTCTATTTTAATTGATGAAGCCCGCACACCATTAATTATCTCCGGTCAGGTAGAAAGACCAACGGAAAAATACATAGAAGCTTCCCGTATTGCTGTCGCTTTGAATAAAGAAGACCATTACGAAGTTGATGAGAAAGCTCGTAATGTACTTTTGACAGATGAAGGATTTGCTGAAGCAGAAAGATTATTAGAAGTTAAAGATTTATTCGATCCGGAAGATCCTTGGGCACACTTTATTTTCAATGCCATTAAAGCCAAGGAGCTGTTTATTAAGGATGTAAACTATATTGTCCGCAATGACGAAGTGGTGATTGTAGATGAATTTACCGGTAGGGTGCTAGCTGGAAGAAGGTGGAGTGATGGATTACACCAAGCCATTGAAGCCAAAGAAAAAGTAGAAATTCAGCCGGAAACCCAAACCCTAGCTACTATTACTTATCAAAACCTATTCTTGCTGTATCCGAAACTATCAGGTATGACGGGTACAGCTAAGACAGAAGAAGCAGAATTTGAAAGAATTTACAAACTGGAAGTAACCATAATTCCTACCAACAGAGTGAGACAAAGACAGGATTGGTCTGATGTGGTATTTAAAACCGAAGAAGGTAAATGGAACGCGATCGCTAAAGAATGTGCCCAAATGCACCAAGAAGGTAGACCTGTATTGGTCGGTACTACCAGTGTAGAAAAATCTGAATACCTCAGCGAATTGCTCAAAGAAGAATCTGTACACCACGAACTACTAAACGCTAGGCCGGAAAACGTAGAGCGGGAAGCTGAAATTGTTGCCCAGGCAGGGCGAAAAGGTGCTGTGACCATCGCCACAAACATGGCTGGTAGAGGTACGGATATTATCTTGGGTGGTAATGCCGAATATATGGCTCGTCTCAAAGTGCGGGAATACTTTATGCCCAGGATTGTGCAACCAGAAGATGATGATAGCTTTGGAGTGCAACGGGCATCAGGTTTACCAACAGGAAATGATCGTGGTCAAGGATTTGCCCCAGGGAAGAAAGTAAAGACATGGAAGGCTTCCCCAGAGGTATTCCCGGCTAAATTAACCCCAGAAGCGGAGAAACTCCTGAAATCATCTGTAGATTTTGCCATTAAGCAGTATGGGGAACGCAGTTTATCAGAGTTGGAAGCAGAGGAAAAGGTTGCGGTAGCAGCAGAGAAAGCACCAACCGAAGATCAAGTGATCCAAAAACTCCGGGATGCTTATAAGCAGGTTAAAACTGAATATGAGCGAGTCACAGATAAGGAGCATGACGAAGTAATTGATTTTGGTGGCTTGCACGTAATCGCTACAGAACGCCATGAATCTCGACGGGTAGATAATCAATTGCGTGGACGGGCAGGAAGACAAGGAGACCCAGGTTCTACCAGATTTTTCCTTAGTTTAGAAGATAACCTACTGCGGATTTTTGGTGGCGACCGCGTTGCTGGATTAATGAATGCTTTCCGGGTAGAAGAAGATATGCCCATTGAGTCGGGAATGCTTACCCGTAGCTTAGAAGGCGCACAAAAGAAGGTTGAAACCTACTACTACGACATTCGTAAGCAGGTATTTGAGTATGACGAGGTGATGAACAACCAACGTCGTGCTATCTACGCCGAACGTCGCCGCGTTCTTGAAGGTCAAGACTTGAAGGAACTGGTGATTAAGTACGCTGAAAAAACCATGGATGAAATCGTGGATTTTTATATCAATCCAGATTTACCTTCCGAGGAATGGGAATTAGATAAACTAGTAGGTAAAGTGAAAGAATTTATATATCTACTAGAAGATTTACAGTCCAGCCAGCTAGAAGACATGTCGGTGAGTGATATTAAAGTCTTTCTGCACGAGCAGGCACGGATTGCTTACGATCTTAAAGAAGCTCAGGTACATGAAATTCAGCCCGGATTGATGCGACAGGCGGAGAGATTCTTTATTTTACAACGCATTGATACTCTTTGGCGGGAGCACCTACAACAAATGGATGCTTTGCGAGAGTCCGTTGGATTACGTGGTTATGGACAAAAAGATCCATTAATTGAGTATAAGAGTGAAGGATATGAACTCTTCTTGGACATGATGGTGAACATTCGCAGAGATGTGGTTTACTCACTGTTTATGTTTCAGCCCCAATCCCAACCACAGTAGTGATTGATAAAATCGAATTGTGCCAATAGCCCAAGGGTATATAAGTATCTGCTTGGACTAAATTTTTGGGGGCGTTCCTGAATCAGGGGATGATTTCACTAGATTTTCAAAAATTTCTCAATAGTTTCAAACGCTAATTCATCCCCTGATTCAGCAACGCCTATTTTGGGAAACGGATGTTCACCTACAACTCACATTCCCCAGGTGCGAACGCAAAATGTTCTATTTTTGAAATATGAGTTTTTCCTCATCACAAATCAAAGTACAACATGTCACTTAAGGATAGTGGCAGGGATTATTGATGAAATGGGTTTGGTTGATTTTTCAAGCAACTGCTTGGAACTCATCCCCAATAAATAATCACCGCAGGCCAAGTGGTCAAAGCAATGATTCTCAATCACTTAGGCTTTATCAGTGCACCACTATATTTATTTGAGAAGTTCTTTTAAGGGATTGCAACGGAACATGTATTGGGAGAAGGAATACAACCAGAACATTTGAACGATGAACCCTTGGGCAGAGTTTTACACAAACTATATGATGCAGGATTAACGGAAATTTTTATCCGAGTCGCACTATCAGTAGCAGATAGATTTGGAGTGAAAATGGACAGCTTCCACTTGGATTCAAGTTCATTTCATGTACATGGGGATTATGGAACTGGTACTGATGATGAAGCATCAGCACAATCACCATTAATTACAATTACATATGGTTATTCTAGAGACTACCGACGAGATTTGAAACAATTTATCCTTGACTTGATGTGGAGTGGTGATGGAGATATTCCTTTATATTTAAGAGTTGCACATGGTAATGAAGTCGATTCTGCCATGTTTGGAACACTTATGGCAGATTTCCACACACAATGGGAAATTGATGCTTTATTTGTTGCGGATGCAGCCCTTTACACTGAAGACAATTTGCAGATGATAGTCTCATTCAGATGGGTATCTCCAGTTACTGTAATCCTAACTGCCGCAAAATAACTATTGGAAAAGAACAGTATTGATGCATTTGTACCAAGTAAAATTTCAGGATATCGTATTGCCTCCTGTTCTAATGATTCTCGTGGTGTGCGACAACGGTGGCTAGTGATAGAAAGTGAACCCCGTAAAGAATCTGACTTAAAACAACTGGAAAAACGTCTGACCAAAAAATATACCCAGGCACAATCCCAACTACGAAAATTGTGTCAACAGGAATTTGCATGTGCCGAAGATCCATTCAACGCAGCCAAATTACTTGAGAGTCAGTTGCCATTTCATCAACTTGCATGCAAATATTGAAGTTATTGAATATGGCCAACACCCAGGAAGTGATAGACCTCGTAAGGATTCTCAACCTACCCTAATTTCCCATATTCAAGTCGAAATTGTACCCAAAGAAACTACAATTAGCATTGCCAAAGAACAGCCTGGGAGGTTTATTCTTGCCACCAATGTTCTTGATGCCGACAAACTTAGCAACGAAGATGTTTTATGTGAATATAAGGCAGAACAATCTACAGAACGTAGTTTTCGGTTTCTCAAAGACCCATTGTTTTTTACTTCCACTGTGTTTCGAAATTCAAGGAAAAGAGTGGCGGCTTGGGTTTGTGTTTGCTATTTTACAGCCTAGGTCACAGGGCATTACGCCAATCTCTAAAACGAGGCTCCCAAACAATTCAAAATCAGTTAGGTAAACCAACTGCCACTCCTACTTTAGGTTGGGTGTTTCAATGTTTCATGTCAATTGATTTATTAACCTTCGCTTCTTTCAAACAGATTTCCAACCTCAGTGAACAGCGGTGCTGGTTTCTACAGTTTTTTGGTGCTCCCTGTCGTAAATATTATCTTCTTTGCTAACTAACCTGGTGAATGTGGGTAATAAGCCAGACAGACCACCAATGCTATAGTTTTGCAACTATCTTGTCACTGTTGAAGTATCTTTAGCCAAGCGTTTCTATATTTATTGCTGCTCCTTTACTTGTCCACTCGGCATTGAGCCACCACAACATCTGTAGTTTTTCTTTCTGGTTTCCCAACCTGGGTGTCTGTAGCAGTTTTTTTAGTTCCTCTTCGCTCTGCGTGTTCTCAATCTTAAATGGGGGG
>CBZS010000418.1 GCA_000613065.1 Richelia intracellularis
CGTGGGAACAGTGGGAGTTAATCCCACAGCTGTTTCCAGAGGCAAAACCAGGTGGTCGTCCACGTACAACAAGATGTATGTACCCAGTAGTAAACGCGATTTGATACGTACTGTGTCAAGGATGTACCTGGCGGGCATTAGCAGGAGATTTACCACCTTGGTCTACAGTCTATGGCTATTTCTTTCAGAAGATGGCGCAAAAACCTTACTTGGCTTCAGGTTCATCACAAACTATATGAATGGGTTCGGGTAGCAGCCAGTCGAGAACCAAGTCTATCGGAAGCAGCCTTTAATAGCCAATCAGTTGAAACCGCAACCATGATTTCTACGGATGTTGGTTTCGACCCAGGGAAAAAAATAAATGGACGTAAGCGATTTATTACGGTTGACTTGTTAGGGCTAGTTTTGTGAGTCTTGGTTACTTCTGCAAGTGTGCCAGAACGTGCAGACAGAGGCTAAACGTGCACGTTCTGGCAGGTTTATCAGATGAAAGATAAAGTTAAAAGACTGCACACTATCTATCTGGATGGATGGAGGATATCGGGGGGAAGATTTTGCCCACTGGATAATCGATGTTTTTCGTTGGATTGTGGAAGTGGTTCTCAGACCCTTAAAAAAGAAGGGTTTTACCCTTTTACCAAAACCTTGGGTTATACAACGAACTTTCGGGTGGCTCAATTGGTGTAGAAGATTAAGTAAGGACTATGAAAGGCTAACTGAAACTTCTGAGACTTTAATTTATATTGCAATGATAGGTATCATGGTCAGGCGACTTGCATGATTTGTAACTCACTTCGATTTTTAAAACATCCTCTTAGGCATAGTGGCAGGAATTATTGATGAAATGAGTTTGGTTGAACAAATCAACCAACTGCTTGGAATTCATCCCCAAGAAATAATGGCGTTGCATAAGTGCGGGATGAATTAGCGTTTGAAACCATTGATAAATCAGGCGTTGCATAATAGAGGGATGAATTGAGGTGTTCTACTGTGCATTGTCCATACTGCAAGTCTACGAGGATTAGAAAAAATGGGAAACGTCGAGGTAAATAAAATCACGTTTTTGTAAATTGCGAACGCCAATTTATAGATATCTATAATCCACCAAAAGGATACTCAAATGAGATCAAACAAGAATGCTTAAAAGCATAGGTTAATGGCTCGGGATTTAGGGCTATTGAACGCCAAAAAGGAGTTCATCACACAACAATAATTAGTTGGGTAAAACAAGTTGGTGAAAAATTGCCAGATGCACCATCAATAGAGGATATCCCATCAGTTGGAGAACTGGACGAATTAGAAACTTTCGTCGGTTCAAAAAAAACAAAATTTTGTTGGGGAGAGCAGTAGACCATTTCCGCCAAGGAATTTTAGCTTGGTTACTGGGAGACCATAATGCAGAAACCTTTCAACCTTTGTGGGATATTGTCTATCTCTGGAAGTGCTATTTTTATGTCACAGATGGATGGAAAGTTTACGCCAGTTTTGTTGAACCAGGAGACCATATTATTAGCAAAACATATATGACCAGAGTAAAAGGGAAAAACACACGTTTACGTCATTATCTCCCACGTCTACATCGAAAAACATTATGCAACTCTAAATCCGTAGATATGGTTAAGCACTCTATTCGATTGTTACTTTATTACTTTAAGTATAGAGAAATACCTGTATTTGGTTGATTCATCCCTCCATTATGCAACGCTAGAAATCGTTGAAAATTTAGTGAAATCATCCCCTGATTCAGCAACGCCGAAATAATCAGCGCAGGCCAAGTGGTCAAAGCAATGATTCTCAATGGCTTAGGCTTTATCAGTGCACCACTATATTTATTTGAGAAGTTCTTTTAAGGAATTGCAACGGAAGATTTATTGGCAGAGGGAATACAACCAGAACATTTTAACCATGAACCCTTGGGCAGAGTCTTAGACAAACTATATGATGCAGGATTAACGGAAATTTTTATCCGAGTCCCACTATCAGCAGCAGATAGATTTGGAGTGAAAATGGACAGCTTCCACTTCGATTCAAGTTGATTTCATGTACATGGGGATTATGGAACTGGTACTGATGATGAAGCATCAGCACAATCAGGATTAATTACAATTACATATGGTTATTCTAGACACCACCGAACAGATTTGAAACAATTTATCCTTGACTTGATGTGGAGTGGTGATGGAGATATTCCTTTATATTTAAGAGTTGCACATGGGAATGAAGTCGATTCTGCCATGTTTGGAACACTTCTGGCAGATTTCCACAAACAATGGCAAATTGATGCTTTATTGTACCCAAAGAAACTGCAATTACCATTGCCACAGAACAGGCTGGCAGGTTTATTATTGCCACCAATGTTCTTGATCCCGACAAACTTAGCAACGAAGATGTTTTACCTGAATATAAGGCAAAATAATCTACAGAACGTGGTTTTCGGTTTCTCAAAGACCCATTGTTTTTTACTTCAACTGTGTTTATAAATTCCAGGAAAAGAGTGGCGGCTTTGGCAATGGTTATCGGTTTGTGTTTGCTAGTTTACAGCCTAGGTCAGAGGGCATTACGCCAATATCTAAAACGAGGCTCCCAAACAATTCAAAATCAGTTAGGTCAACCAACTGCCACTCCTACTTGACGTTGGGTGTTTCAATGTTTCATATCAATTCATTTATTAACCTTCGCTTCTTTGAAACAGATTTCCAACCTCAGTGAACAGCGGTGCTGGATTCTACAGTTTTTTGGTGCTGTCTGTCGTAAATATTATCTTCTTTGCTAACTAACCTGCGGAATGTGGGTTGAAATGATGCAAACTGGAGCAAAAAATTTCCCTACTGCACCTTGTATTTTAGAGAGTTAAGTAATCCAGAAAAAAGTTAATTCTCCTGCTCCCTATTTAATCAACTTTTCCATCTCATCTTGTAACTGTTCCCGTTCACAAGATGTAATGATAAATACTTCCTGTACAGTTTTACCTAAACGAGCAATTACCTTAAACCCTCCCCTAATGGGGACAGATACCCGTAATTTAAAATTGGGAGAATGACCCTTTACCCGCCCGATTTTCCCTGGTGTTACAGTTTGTATGCCCTCCAAATTACAGAGACGCTCTAAAATTGGGATTAAGCCGGGGAGATGGGTAGAATGATTCCAAACAAGTCTGCCACTTTTGGATGTATTTTTACGGGTATCTGCTGAGGGCTTAGTCATATTTTTACGCCGATTCCAAAGGAGCCATAGTTAAACCAGCTCGACGCAATTGCTGGTGATAAAGTTCTGCTGCTTCTTGGGGACCAATCCATACGATCGCTTGACCTTCATAATGTACTTGGTTGGTTAAATCCCAAGCGCGATCGCCACTCATCCCTGGTATATATTTCATTAAACACTCAGCAACGTGTTCAAAGGTATTAAAGTCATCATTCAACACAATCACCTTGTAGTTGGGATAAGGTTTACGAGTAACTTGACTCGCCTTGTCTGGAGTTACAGTTGGTGCCGTTGCCATGCCATAAACCGAGGCTGCAAGCCTAGTAACCATAAAACAATTAACAAACAAAATTGCATCAATACTACAAATAACAAGTTTAGTTCATGGTTGGCAGTGTGTGTGTTATTTTGAAGGACACAGTAGGGAGAGAAGGAGAAACTTGTACAACCATCAACCATCAATGCCCCTGTTCCTTAAGAAAAATTTTCCCAGGCTTGAGACATTACTTGACCAAGCCAATGCCGCTGCTGTCGATCTAATACACTATCTTCTGCTAGCACTTGCGACATCAATTCCTCTAAGGATTGACCTTGGGAACTGACTATTTTTATTACTCCTGCGATTGCTGTGGCAACCAATTCTTCATCTACTGGCTGCTGGCGCAAAGCAAATATTTCTTGGGGTTTCTCTGGAATGGGATAATTCATATGTGTGTGTTCAGAGCAAATGCAAGTTATCTCAAACATGAGATAATCTTAACGTTTCTTAATCAAATTATTATCTACGTATTAGGGCGGAGTCTACCGTACTTTACTCATTTGTTAAATCTGTCTTAATGAGTAGATTTCTCTAGATATGGGAAAAACCATGGAAGAAGTTCTTTATTTAGAAATTCCAACTCCGGATACAAAGGGTGTTCTTAGTTGGTTGCAAGGTGAGTTTCAACCAGAAAACTTAGAAAAAACATTGACTCCATCAGGTATTCGCTTGGGAGTCGCTAAACCTACAGATACGGAGGCAGCAATTACAGAAAAGTTGCCCAATGAGCTATCTATATTTATTTGGTCTGTTCAACGTACCACTTATGTGAAAACATTTCACTGGGGAGATCTACCCTTTCCTGGTGAAAGGAAGATTATCCAGCAACTCACCACAGAAATTAGAAATCAATTTCCCAACAAATATCCAGAACCACCAGTTATTGATTTATCCCACCAATCAATTTTTGAGGCATTAGGATCTTATTATCCATTAACAGTCAAGTATTTTCAGCGTATGCCCAAGGGTGAGTATGATTTGCAACGGGTATATTGGTGGGAACAACGATGGCGGGAAGGGGTGAAAAATCCCCAAGAACCCAAGCAGGTAATTTTTACCCGCGAACAATCTAGAAGTCCCAATTCTCAAATTTCATATGACTTAATTTACATCGGTGGGGCACTGGGAGTCATCCATGCTGCTGTCATGGCACAATTAGGCTATAAGGTCTTACTGGTAGAGCGTTTACCCTTTGGCAGGATGAACAGGGAATGGAATATTTCCCGCAGTGAAATTCAAAGTTTAATTAACCTGGGTTTACTTACCACTGAAGAGGTAGAGTCTATCATTGCCCGAGAGTACAAAGATGGATTCAACAAATTTTTCGATGGCAATAACCCTCCACATTTGCGATCGCCAATTCTATATACACCCACTGTATTAAATATTGCCCTAGATTCAGAAAAATTGCTACAAATATGTGGAGCTAAGCTCAAAGCTGCAGGGGGGGAAATCTGGGATGAGACTGAGTTTATCCGGGCGGATATAGATAAGTCTCAAGTAGATGTGACAGTAAAAAACATAACCAACAAAGAGGAAAAGATAGCCACTGGGCGAATCTTATTAGATGCCATGGGAACCGCTTCCCCTATTGCTTGGCAATTAAATGGGATTCGGGCATTTGACAGTGTTTGTCCCACGGTGGGAGCAGTTATCGATGGTGGTTTTGAGTCAGGGGTATGGGATTCTGAATATGGGGACGTTCTCAACAGCCATGGTGATATATCTCGGGGAAGACAGCTGATTTGGGAACTGTTTCCTGGGGGTGGTGAGGAATTAACAGTTTACCTATTTCATTACCACCAAGTGCATCCCCAAAACCCTGGTTCTCTGTTGGAAATGTATGAAGACTTTTTTACCATTTTGCCGGAGTATCGAAGGTGCGATTTGGACAAATTAGTCTGGAAAAAGCCCACATTTGGCTACATATCTGGTCATTTTAGTGCGAATAATAGCGATCGCGCTGTCGCTTTTGATCGTTTGTTAGCAATTGGTGACGCAGCTTCTCTCCAATCACCTTTGGTATTTACTGGTTTTGGTTCTTTGGTACGTAATTTAGAAAGGCTGACAACCTTGTTAAAGATTGCTCTCAAGCATGATTTACTGTATGCTTCCCATCTAAACCAAATTCGTGCTTTTCAAAGCAATATTGCTGTTACCTGGATGTTTTCCAAAGGGATGATGGTTCCCACGGGTAAAGTTTTACCACCCCAAAGAATTAACTCTATGTTAAACACCTTTTTTGGCTTGCTAGCAGATGAGCCTCCAGAGGTAGCAGATACCTTTATTAAGGATAAATTTAGTTGGTTGACTTTTAACCGTCTTGCACTAAAAGCAGCTAGGAAAAACCCCGCATTGCTATTGTGGATTTGGCAAATGACGGGTGCAAAAGATATGCTGCGCTGGAGTCGCAATTATATTAACTTCGCTCGCCATGCCATAGTCAGTGCTTTATTAAATGGATGGTTCTCCCAATTTTTGCGGCGCGTAGAACCTCAATTAGAAGCAACTAGCCCCGGCTTGTGGTTACGATTATTGTCAATAAACTATGCTATTTCTGTGGATAAACCAATAAGAGATAAGAGTTAAATTTCTGTGTATCGCTTTCTCTAAATAGAGAGACTTGCTACTCTTCATCGACCGATTTGAAAACGGAAATCTATTCAAATGAAGAAGTGCAGGAGTGTAAGCTTCTTACACTCCTGATTATTTATATTACGCTCTTAGAGTAACTTTCTCTTGTTTTTGCTGATTCACTAAATATGAATACAATCTATTCAATGCATTCACATATGCCTGTGCCGAGGCCACAATAATATCTGTATTAGCAGAACGCCCAGAAAATACCCTGTCTTCATGCTTTAGACGAATCGTCACTTCCCCGATTGCATCAATTCCTGCTGTGACAGATTGTACGGAAAATTCAATTAACTTATTGGGTACATTCACCACCCGATTAATTGCTTCATACACAGCATCCACAGGTCCAGTACCAATGGCAGCATCAGTTAATTCCTCGCCTTCAGGAGTATACAGGCTAACTGTCGCCGTAGGCTTAGAATTACAACCGCAGGAAACTTGCACCAAATCCAATCGGAATAAATCCGGTGCTTGTTGAATTTCATCATTAACGATCGCTTCTAAATCCCAATCAGAAATTTCTTTCTTCTTGTCAGCCACATCCTTAAACCGGATAAAAGCTTTATTTAATTCATTATCCGTCAGGTCATAACCCAATTCACCCAACCGGGTACGAAAGGCATTTCTGCCAGAATGCTTACCCAAAACAATCTGATTATCTGTCAGCCCTATAGACTGGGCATCCATAATTTCATAGGTAAGCTTATTTTTCAGCACTCCATCTTGGTGAATCCCAGATTCATGGGCAAAGGCATTTGTCCCCACGATCGCTTTATTGGGTTGCACCAACATACCTGTTAAATTAGACACTAAGCGAGAAGTTTTATAAATTTGCCTGGTATCAATATTTGTCAGGGGCTCTTCAGATTCTGGTGCTCTACCCAAGAAAGGATTAAAGTATTGCTTGCGGACATACAAACCCATTACCAACTCTTCCAAAGCCGCATTACCTGCCCTCTCGCCAATACCGTTAATGGTACATTCTAACTGCCTAGCACCATTTTTCACCGCTTCTAGGAAGTTAGCCACAGCCAAGCCTAAATCATTGTGTCCGTGGACGGAAATAATTGCCTGGTCGATGTTGGGCACATTATCCTTAATTCCCTTAATTAAAGCTCCAAATTCGCTAGGGGTAGTATAACCAACCGTATCAGGGATATTGACCGTCGTTGCCCCTGCTGCGATTGCTTTTTCTAATACCTGGTACAAAAATTCAGGATCGGAGCGTCCCGCATCTTCTGGGGAAAATTCTACGTCATCAGTAAAGGACTTGGCATATGCCACCATTTCCTCTGCCGTAGCGATTACCTCCTCCCTGCTTTTCCGCAGCTTATATTGCAGGTGAATATCAGAAGTAGCAATGAATGTATGGATTCTTCCTTTAGCAGCTGGAGCGATGGCATCTGCAGCTACCTTAATATCATCCTTCCTTGCCCTTGCCAAACTACAGATAGTTGGACCATCTGCCTTTCCCACAGTCCTCGCAATTCTGCTAACAGCCTCAAAATCTCCAGGACTGGCAAAAGCGAAACCAGCCTCGATGATATCTACCCCTAAACGAGCAAGTTGTTTAGCGATCGCTAACTTTTCATCTATATTTAATGTTGCCCCTGGACATTGTTCCCCATCTCGCAGGGTAGTGTCAAAAATAATGACGCGCTCTGAGTTTTGATTCATTGTCACAATTTGCCTTCTTTTTACTAGTTGCTGACAATATCTTCTAATTTTTTCTTATAATTTTTGTTGATATAAATTTATCCCTGACATTGGGGAGGTGTTGATGCTTCTGACTTTTCTATTTTTTCTCTAATGTTATTTAAATCAATATATCTATCTGTAGCATTGCGTAATTCTCTAGCTATCATTCCCTCAGTTGATACTACGGTTATATGAGTATTTTTAGAACGCAACAATTCAATAGCCCTTTCAAAATCACCATCTCCACTAAATAAAACCACCCGGTCATATTGATCTACTGTATTAAACATATCCACGACAATTTCAATGTCTAAATTTGCCTTTTGGGAATAACGACCGGATGAATCATCATAATATTCCTTCAAAATTTTTGTTCTAACGGTATAGCCCAAACTAATAAGAGCATCCCTAAATCCTCTTTGGTCTTGTTGGTCTTTTAAGCCAGTGTACCAAAAAGCATTGATTAATGTTGTTTCGGCTCGTTCATAAGCAAAATATTCTAAAACTCTTCTGGGATCAAAAAACCAGGCGTTTTTCTGTTGGGCATAGAACATATTGTTCCCGTCCACAAAAATAGACAGGCGGTTGGTGGTAATGGTCATATAAATTTGCACCTATAAATAAATAAAGAATTTTAGAGTAGTGATAGATTATAGCAATAATAAGTTGTGATATATCCTGGATATTACAGACAAAATATTAATTTACTGGTTATGATTAAATCTCTCACTAGTCACAGAATGCACTTAAGGATCTAAGGTATATTCTGAAAAAAAACCTGTTATGAGTTATTTCTGCCAAATATTACTCACAAGAAAAAAAAATGTGCATTGTGTCCATGAAGTTGATGCAATCTGACATTCATTAACTATTCACCAATTAATTTTACTCCTAAAGAGGTATTGCATATGCTTGGATAAAAGTGTATCTTAAATCACATATATGTGGGCACCTCGATTAATAAAGTCTTAGGTAATATGAGGGGGTTCGAAGAACTACAAGAAAGTGAAGTTGGGCAAAAAATAGCTCAACCGGAACGATTTCTAGTTGAAATCTGGCTCAAGAGAGCCAATTTAGACGCAATTATCCCACAGCTTTAGGATTTTCATTCTCCCAAAATCCATATAGATTCACTACGATAGGCACTATCTGCCCAAACCTCTTCCCCCTGGTTTTGCTCATCCAACAGTGCCCCTAACACTTGGGAAGCATGCACTGAGGCATCCGTTACTTGATAGCGACGAATAAAACCGTACTCCACATCGATACTTATGTGGTTTTTATAACCAAAGGAACTCTGACCATTCTTTTTTGTCCAGGGAGCATCGGTATCCTTCTGGGACAAGCGATGAGGCGTTTGCTGCCAACTTTCGGGAATTTTTCCTTGGGCAAGTTTTTGCTTCTCTTCCTTCGTTTTATGCTGCTTGAGAACTGGAATCAGTGTGGCATCTACTATTTGACCTCCCTTAGCTTGGTAGCCTTGGTCTCTCAGGTAGCTATCAAATTGCTCAAACAGTTCTTGAATAAGACCCAGCTGCTTCAACTGCTGCCGAAATAACCAAACTGTAGTTGCATCTGGTACTGGTTCTGCTAACGCCAAGCCCAAAAATCTCATGAACGATAGTCGGTCATTGAACTGGTACTCCAGTTCTTCATCACTGATATTGTACAGTTGTTGCAGCACAAGCATTATGAACATGACTATTGCATCTATGGGCTTTCGCCCAGCATGATTTTTTCTGGACTTGTCATGCACTTGTTCTAAAATCGGACGAAATTCTGACCACAGCACCGTCTCTTCTAACTTCATCAACAGGGTCTTCTTGCTTTCTAACTTCTGGTATCGCTGTTCAACTTCCCCGACTTTTTTTTCTTCCATGGCGATTCAACCCCAGCTTCTGCTCTCCCTATAGTCTCATCTCGCGAGCTACTTACTCAATTTTTCGAGGTGCCCATGTGATAGTAAACTTCATACGATGTATGCAATAGAGATGAGGTACAAAGGAGCAATTAAATCCTCTGCATCTAATCTCCTGTTGAAAAATATCCCGTAGTCCAGAGTTAAGTTTATTATCTACAGGCCATTAATGCCATAGACATTCCTAACTTAGAGACTTTAGTCTCAGAGACTAAAGTCTCTACCTGTTCTGAGAACAAGTACAATTAGAGTATTAAAACTAAGTGATAACAGCCATAGAAACAAGAGTGGTTTAGCACCATGTTGCACATAAATTATAAATACTGATTTTACTTAGGTAGTTAAGAATAGTTAGTTTACAACTAAATAGTATTCCTATTTTAATCTGGTTTCATAATTGTCGCACTAAAATAGGAGCAAATGTAAATAATATTCAAATCTATATCCGCAAACTCACTAATAAGTTCACAATATGGCAGAAGAACCAATCAACCACTTAGGCAATAAACAGATATCTACTGCCAGTCAATCATCAACTAGATCAACAAAAGTAACAGCTACAGTTCTGTCCCAAACAACAAG
>CBZS010000419.1 GCA_000613065.1 Richelia intracellularis
CACCTTAGACTCAGATAGCATTTGTGGGTTAGAACACTCCCAAATAGAGAGTAAGTTACTTGAGAATGGATACGAACTATTGAGACGGTTGTTACAAACAAAGATATTTTGATAAACGCAGTCAAGATGAAATAGAGGCAGAGTGTGCAGGGACAGACTCAGTAAACAGAACACACAAGAAAAAAATCTCGCGGAAATTGAGCACATTATTTGGCACAGTAATCGCCAATAGAATCGGTTATGGAGGAAGAAAGATAAATACGCTATTTCCTTTCGATGGGGAGTTTAATCTACAAGCACAGCAATATTCTCATGGACTAAGACAGGGATATTATCCATGTGATTGAGTATTTGTGGAAAGCTGTATTTGTCTTTTATTCTCAGAGGTTGTTTTAAAAGGTGGGACGTATGAGAAAAAAGCTCACAAGGCATATGCTGAAAATTATAGAAAACAGCACCCCGTGAGCAAATGACTAAGAATTATCCTAGCAATTTAATGTGGGAACAGTGGGAGTTAATCCCACTGTTGTTTCCAGAGCCAAAACCAGGTGGTCGTCCACGTACAACATGTATGTACGCAGTAGTAAACGCGATTTTATACGTACTGTGTCAAGGATCAACATGGCGGGCATTACCAGGAGATTTACCACCTTGGTCTACAGTCTATGGCTATTTCAGAAGATGGGGCAAAGACCGTACTTCGCTTCAGATTCATGAGAAAGTATATTAATTGGTTCTGGTACCAGCCAGTCGAGAACCAAGTCCATCTCAAGCAGCCGTTGATAGCCAATCAGTTGAAACCGCAACCATAATTTGTACGGATGTTGGTTTCGACGCAGGAAAAGAAATACATGGACGTAAGCGATTTATTACGGTTGACTTGTTAGGGCTAGTTTTGCGAGTCTTGGTTACTTCTGCAAGTGTGCCAGAACCTGCAGGTTTATCAGATGAAAGATAAAGTTAAAAGACTGCACACTACTATCTGGATGGAGCATATCGGGGGGAAGATTTTGCCCACTGGATAATCCATGTTTTTCGTTGGATTCTGGAAGTGGTTCTCAGACCCCTAGAAAAGAAGGGTTTTACCCTTTTACCAAAACCTTGGGTTGTACAACGAACTTTCGGGTGGCTCAATTGGTGTAGAAGATTAAGTAAGGACTATGAAAGCCTACCTGAAACTTCTAAGACTTTAATCCATATTGCAATGATACGTATCATGGTCAGGCGACTTGCATCATTTGTAACTTACTTCGACTTTTAAAACATCCTCTCAGACTTCAACACACCCAGAACCTTGGGGGAGCAAACGTTTACAGCTTATCCTTGAAGGTAAATCAAGTTCAGTTGCCCCAGGTATGCGCCCCAGTGCGACTTTACCCAAACTCACCTCCCAAGAACCTAAACCCGTGGATACCTGTACTAGATATTTACTTAACAATGCCAAATACCTCAAATATGACGATTACTTAAAAGCTGTATTCTGCATCGCCAGGGGAGTGATTGAGGGTGCTTGCCGCCACCTGATTAAAGACAGGATGGAATCAATGGGGCTAGATGGACCATGAGGGGTGCTGAGACTGTTTTTCCCCTGGGTTCTTTATAAATCAGTGGCGATTGGGATCAGTATTGGCAGTTTCATCTAGAACAAGAACATAAAGGGAATCACCTGGCTTTGTACTCTAGTGGTATTCCTTTAATCAAGCAAGTTCTCAAAGCTCGTTGTTCTACTACCCCTCCACCTCTTCCAATACCTGTCTAAGTTTCACTCGCCGTCTGACTAAAAGAGTCGCAGACTTTTCTATTTGAGATTGGTGAATTGGTGTTGGGAGTATATTTAGGTCGAGTAAGTTTTGTTTCCACCTATGGTGCCGCAGGTTCATTAGTAGTTTGGTTACCGTGGGTTTCTTATTCCGCTCAAATTCTCCTTTTTGGAGCAGAGTTTACTCAAGTTTACACCCGAAGACTCTGTTCTCAAGTTGTTCCGGATAAACACGGGATGTTTATCCCTGGAGAAGATATATAAAACTAAGGCAAAAACAAAAGTTAGTTGGAGGTAAATTGGGCGCAAGGATTCACAAGTTTCAACTTAACGCAAAACCGATAGTCTGCAAGGCAATAAATCCCCTGACTCATAGCCAAAGTCCTCTAAAAAGGACTGAATTTTTATCCCATTTCAATGGAATTAAGCTATGAAACTGCCGTTTTGAGGGTAGGCGGACGTGAATGCCAACGATTAGGCTATTTCTGGTTTAAGTTGACACTAATGGCAAGCCGTAGCGCCCCTAAATGCAATCAATAATTTCGTGAATTGATTATCTCGTTTAACCTTTTGACTTAAGGGACAATTAACACTGAACAAGGAGCCAGATTAATTACTCGGTTAATAACACGATCTGTAACACCTTCCTCTGTCAATCCGAACCCCCGGCAACCCATTACAATTAAATTGGCATTGACTTCATCTGCCACATCACAAATGGTAAAACCTGGTTTTCCTTGTTGTTCAAGTATTTGAGCCTCAATACCTTGTTGGAAAAAGAAAGACTTGGCTCCTTCCAATAATTTAGCAACTGTCTCTGGCGAAGAGATAATTTCTCCAGCAGAAGATTCGTCTTCAGGTTCTTCCAGTACATACAGCAGTATTAAACGACTACTGTATGTCTTAACAATATTGGCTACCACATTAGCAGCTTCCCTTGCTTCCCTACTTTGATCCATAGGAAATAAAACAGTTTTGAACATTTCTCTTACCTCCGTCCCCCTGAGTCCGGTAAAATCTTGATGGTTATATTTACAAAACAATAACAAAAAGGCAATCAGGAGGTTTGTGCCGTGTCAAAGAAAACTTTAGCAAATTTATCTGCCAGTGACTTATCTGGTAAGCGTGCTTTAGTACGGGCTGATTTTAATGTACCTCTTGATGATGCAGGAAACATTACCGACGATACTAGGATTCGTGCGGCTCTGCCAACCATCCAAGATTTGATAAAAAAGGGCGCTAAGGTTATTTTAACAAGTCACTTTGGTCGTCCCAAGGGTCAAGTCAATGAAAAAATGCGCCTAACCCCTGTTGCAAAGCGTTTGTCTGAGTTATTGGGGCAAGAAGTCATTAAAGCTGATGATTGTATCGGTGATGATGTGGCTGCAAAGATTGCAGCTATGCAAAATGGACAGGTTATTTTACTAGAAAATGTCCGTTTCTATGGAGAAGAGGAGAAAAACGATCCTGAATTTGCCAAGAAACTAGCAGTTAATGCTGATTTATATGTGAATGATGCCTTTGGTACTGCTCACCGCGCCCATGCTTCTACTGAAGGTGTAACTAAATATTTGAGCCCTTCAGTAGGTGGATATTTGATTGAAAAGGAACTAGAATATCTACAAGCAGCGATTGAAAGTCCCCAACGTCCTTTAGCTGCAATCATTGGTGGTTCTAAGGTTTCCAGTAAAATTGGTGTCATTGAGACTCTCCTGGAAAAATGCGACAAGTTAATCATCGGTGGAGGAATGATTTTCACCTTCTACAAAGCTCGTGGACTCAATGTAGGTAAGTCTCTGGTAGAAGAGGACAAACTAGAGTTAGCTAAGTCTTTAGAAGCTAAAGCGAAGGAAAAGGGAGTAACTTTCTTGTTGCCTACTGATGTGGTGGTTGCAGATAATTTTGCCCCAGATGCTAATTCCCAAACTGTCAGCGTAGATAATATTCCTGATGGCTGGATGGGCTTGGATATTGGTCCTGATTCTGTAAAGGTGTTCCAAGAAGCACTTGCTGATTGTAAGAGTGTAATCTGGAATGGACCAATGGGTGTATTTGAATTTGATAAATTCGCCGTTGGTACAGAAGCGATAGCTCGTACTTTAGCAGAAATTGGTAAAGGTGGTGCAACCACTATTATTGGTGGTGGTGACTCCGTTGCTGCGGTAGAAAAGGTTGGTTTAGCGGAGCAAATGAGCCACATTTCTACTGGTGGTGGTGCTAGCTTGGAATTACTAGAAGGTAAGGTTCTTCCTGGAATTGCCGCTTTAGATGAAGCCTAATTAAAAGCTCCCCGACTTCTTAGAGAAGTCGGGGAGCTAAACTCCTTGCATCTAGTGTAAAATACCAATCATATGCAGTAAACCATGACCTGTGAGCATTTCGACAATTAAAGCGATAAACCCTAACATAGCTATCCTGCCATTCCATACTTCTGCAGAAGTAGTAATTCCCCATTCCCAGCGTTCT
>CBZS010000420.1 GCA_000613065.1 Richelia intracellularis
CGCAACTCAGTCAAGGTAATAATTGATGCCTACAACGGCACAGTAAAATTCTACGTAGCAGATTCAACAGACCCAATAATTAGTACTTGGGAAAAAATCTTTCCTCAACTATTCCACCCTTTGGATACTTTACCAGTTAGTCTGCGTAACCATATCCGCTACCCAGTAGATCTATTCAGTATTCAATCAGAAAGATTACTCATCTATCATATGACAGACCCCCAGGTATTTTATAACCGAGAAGACCTGTGGAAAATACCTACAGAAATTTATGGGACAAAAAATCGTCAGGTAGAACCTTACTACCTAATTATGAAACTGCCAACTGCCCAATCGGAAGAGTTTATTTTATTGCTTCCCTTCACCCCAGTCCAAAGGGTAAACCTAATTGCTTGGTTAGCAGCACGTTCTGATGCTAGTGAATATGGCAAATTATTACTTTATGAATTCCCTAAACAACAGTTAGTATATGGGATTCAGCAAATAGAAGCCTTAATTAATCAAGAACCAGAAATTTCCCAAAGAATTACTCTATGGAATCGGGAAGGTTCAAGGGTGATTCAAGGAAACTTGTTAGTAATTCCCATTAAACAATCCTTACTGTATGTTGAACCCATATACTTAGAAGCAGAGCAAAATAGCCTACCTACCTTAGTTCGGGTTATTGTTGCCTATGATAATCGTGTTGTGATGGCAGACTCTTTAGATAAAGCCTTGGCTGCAATTTTCCAACAAGAGACACCTTCACAACCTGCAATAGTACGTCCAGTACAAAGTGATAACCTTTAGAGTCATTCAAGTAAACAAATTCCCAATTGGTACTCTTAAGAGACCTAAGATACAGGGCTGGGTTGAACAATCGCGAAGCAGTGACTTATCAGTATTTATTACGGGCAGGATATGTCAAGATTTGGTGACTGATAGCTCAACTCATAAATCACAACTGATATTTGAGGTATGGTGGTTACAAGTAAAGCCAAATAATTGAAATTGAACTTTTCCCCTTGACATCAAGTATTGTGAGTCGCAAAAAATTACCAGAAACTACTGCCCACGTCAGGATTATTCGTCAATCCTGGCAGTATGGTTTACTTGAAGGTGAAGTCAGTGCGGGTGATTTTGCTTGGCAATTCCAATGGCACTTTCCTCAGGGCGAGTTGTCTGTAAAACCATCCCAAGGTCGTGCTTTAATTAAGGAGCCTCTCGGTCGTTTTTTAGAACAAAAAGATTATCAATTAGAGCCGGGAGGAGATTATGCCTTTACAATCAGGGCGCAAATATAACAATTAAAGTAAATAGCATTACTATTTTTATTCCTTAATTTCCAGACCATAGTTGCTACACAATATTTTTTGCCTTGCCTAACGAGTGGAAAATTTGTGGTTTTCAACTGATGCTTTTTGGGTCAATTCTCCGCGTTCGCTACAAAATTCTGCAACCATTAGGGAGTGGTGGATTTGGTGATACTTACCTTGCAGAGGATTTAGATTTACCAGAACAGCCCCAATGTGTAGTGAAACGTCTTAAGCCCCAAAGTAATAGTCCATCGGTATTAAACTGAAGTTCCCCCGGAGCATATGTACTAAACAGACCTTGAAGCTTTAACCTTCCAAAACTTGAGGGTTTTTACACAAAAAAATTGTACCCATGTATTTAAAGATTTACTTAATGTTTTGAGGAGAGAAAGATGAGATACTTCTAGTCATGTATGTAGAACGTATTCCTAACAGAAACTCTCCCCCAGTCGTTGTGCTTTACAAGTCATAGCGTGGGGACGGAAAAGTTCCTAAACGTACCCTTGCGAATCTTTCAAAACTGCCTTGGGAAACGGTAGATTATTTAAAAATTCTGCTTAAAGGAGCTAAAGCAGTAGAAGATTTAGAAGAAATATTTAAAATAATTTGTAGCTGTCTTCATGGTCATATAGCGGCAACACTATCAAGCTTAAGAAAATTAGGATTACATACCTTAATTGATAGTTTAAACAGGAGAATAAGAATAATAATTGAGCCTATGATAGTGGCGCGTATTGTCAAACCAGCTTCTAAATTAGCAACGGCAAGAGGCCTAGAACAAGAAATTTTTTGATCCAGTGTAGCGGAAGTTTTAGAATTAGAAGGAGCGGATGAGGATGAATTATATTTGGCGATGGATTTTTTATTGGAACGCCAAGGAAAAATTGAAAATCATCTTGCCAAACTTCATCCTTCCTTCGGATGAAGTTTGGTTCTATATGACGTTAGTTCTATATATTTAGAAGGAAAAGCTTGTCCGTTAGCAAAATATGGTTATAACCGTGATAAAAAACGTAGTAAATTACAAATAGTATTTAGGCTATTAAATAATGATAAAGTTTGTCCAATAGCAGTAGAAGTCTTTGAGGAAAATACATCCGACCCAAAGACATTTACTAATAAAATAGATAAGGTTAGCTCGAGATTTTTTATTAAGAGAGTAGTCTGGGTCGGAGACCGTGGAATGATTACTCAAGCAAGGATTCGAGAAGACTTAAAAGATAAAGAAGGTTTAGACTGGATTAGCGCTTTAAGAGCGAGGGCCTCAAATCAAGAAATGAGTAGAACAATCAGCTATTCAATTAGCTCTCTTTCATGAACGAAATTTAGCATCAATTAAAAGCGAAGATTATCCAGGGAAAAGATTAATAGCTTGTCTAAATCCTTTATTGGCAGCAGAAAGAAAGAAAAATAGAGAAGAATTATTACAAGCAACAGAAAAGGAATTAGATAAAATTGTTGCAGCAACTTCGATAAAGGCTCGTCCACCAAAAGGCGAGGATAATATTGGTGTAAGAGTAGGTAAAGTTCTATTCTATCTCAATGTTGAAATGTTTTTGAACATTGAGATAGAAGAGAACAGTTTTTCATATCAGATAAATCAGTCAAAAGTTGATGAAAAAGCAGTATTGGATGGTTTATATATTATAATTCGTACATCTTTGGATGAAGAAACTTTATCTGCTACGAATACGGTAAAAGCCGATAAAAATCTCTCACAAGCAGAACAAGCTTTCCGTAGTTATAAAACTGTTGATTTAAAAGTTAGTGCAATTTACCACTATACAGCCGAACGTGTAAAAGCCCATATATTTCTATGTATGTTGTCTTATTCTTATGTAGAATCACATATGCGAGAAATTTTAGCTCCAAGACTTTTTGATGAAGATGATTGGGAAGCAGCGGCACCGAGAAAAGAGTCTGTTGTATCTTCTGCCAAAAAGAGCGAAAAAGCTAAAAATCAAGGGAACAAAAACCGTACCTCAGATAATTTGCCCGTTCATAGTTTCCAAAAGTTATTGGATGATTTAGCTACAATTGTTAAAAATATAATTTCTACAACAATTGGTAGTAAATCCTTCGTTCTTGAGAAGATTAGTCAGCCTACAGCTATACAACAAAGAGCAATAGATTTACTCAGAATTAGCATGATTTATACCCATTAAGCTTGGACTTTAAATCTCTATGAATATTATCATACACATTTTTCGTCTTTAGTCAAGGGACAACTTCAGATAAAAATTAGCTCAAGAACTATTCAAGCGCGAAGCCAAATTTCTCTACAGCTTAGGCAAACAGAGCAACCAGATTCCCAAATGATGGGCACATTTTGTAGAAAATGGTGAATTTTATCTGGTTCAGGATTTTATCGATGGACATGATTTAAGTCAAGAGTTGCTACCAAAGAAAAAGTTAGGTATTTTTTGAAAAATAAATTACCAGCTAAAGCGGTTCAATCAAGATATCCCATTTGGGCAACAGTGGATTTCGCTGTAATCTAGACTCCACTTGTTTCATAGCTTTCTTTGTTAGAGAAATCCCTTTTTGGTAAACAGTTTTACTTAAACTCAATATAGGATATAAGCCTTTCC
>CBZS010000421.1 GCA_000613065.1 Richelia intracellularis
TGAATATCTCAACACGGACACCTCAATGGCAGGTAGTAGCTGCCTCTGTATGTGGCACGAGCCACATAAAAAACTCCCAACTGTGTCAGGATGCTCATCACTGGCAGGTATTGCCAAATAGTATTCTAATAGCGGCAGTAGCTGATGGTGCAGGTTCAGCAACCCTGGGAAAGGTAGGAGCAATGGTAGCCGTGAAAACTGCCATTAAGTACATTTCTACCCAGGATGTTGACCAGGAAATATTGAGAAATGATGCGGCAGTGCGATCGCTTTTACTTGATACGATTGTTGCTTCTAAACAAGCTGTGGAGGATGAGGCTGTAGGTTGTAGTAGCAGTTCCCAAGATTTAGCTACGACTCTAATTATTGTAGTGGCAACTCCAGAAATGGGGGCAGTAGCACAGATTGGTGATGGCATGGCAGTAGTCAAGGATACCCAGGGTAATTTGATTGCCCTAACTACACCAGACCATGGTGAGTATATTAATCAAACCACATTTTTGACTACGGTTGATGCTTTATATACAACTCAGGTGAAAATTTATCGTGAACCCATAACCAATATTGGTCTATTGACTGATGGACTACAGATGTTGGCTATGAATATGGCGGGAGGTGAGCCCCATAACCCTTTCTTTGCTCCTCTATTTGAGTTTGTCAGCAAAGCCGAGGATCAAACAGTGGCAAGCGAACAGTTGGTAAATTTTCTCCGTTCTGAGCGCATTACCCAAAGAACAGATGATGATTTAACCCTTGTTCTTGCTGGCCTAAATAATTAGCTTAGTAATTTTGTCGTTCGCTGTGCCATCTGCCCGTAAACCATCCCCCTATACTGATGACTATGCAGGTACTACGTTGTCTTCCTAACAAAGAAATTGTTCCTCTCAACCTGAGTGTCAGTTTGGGACGGGGTGGAGAAGCTTGTGTATATACGGTGCCTACAGATGGGAACTTAGTAGCAAAGGTATACCATAAACCTAGCAAGCAACACGCCCGAAAGTTAGAGGCGATGCTCTCCCATCCTCCAGAAAATCCCATGGCTAACTTAGGACATATCTCCACTGCTTGGCCCTGTGAGTTATTGCGTTCACCAGATGGAAAACAGGAGGTAATTGGCTTCTTAATGCCTCGAATTAGGGGTATGCGTCCTGCCATCGATTTTTACAACCCTAGAACTCGACGACAGCATTGTCCTTTATTTAGCTATCAATATCTCATTCGTGCTGCTCGTAATTTAGCAGCAGCATTTGCTGCTTTACATCATAGTGGATATTGCGTAGGGGATGTTAATGAGTCCAATATTCTCATTGGTGACACTGCCCTAGTAACTTTAGTTGATACAGACTCATTTCAGGTTAAGGATCCCAACCAAGAAATTATTTATCCCTGCGAAGTTGGTAAGCCAGAATTTACTCCCCCAGAGTTACAAAATAAGACCTTTGCCAAATGTGAGCGCACTGTTGCCCATGATTTATTTGGCTTAGGGGTACTGTTATTTCAACTACTTATGGAGGGTACTCATCCCTTCTCTGGCATATTTCAAGATCAAGGGGAACCGCCCCCATATGAAGCCAGAATTGCTAATGGCCATTTTACTTACAGTCAGAAGCGAGTTGTTCCTTATAAAGTGACACCTATAGCCCCTGCCTGGCAATCACTTCATCCCCATTTACAAGAATTATTTATCCGGTGTTTTGAGGATGGTCATAGTAATCCTTTACTCCGTCCTAGTGCCCAAACATGGCTTACAGCCTTAAATCAATTAGAAAATAGCTTAAGTAGCTGTAGCGTTAACCCTCAACACGTCCACAGCAATCATCTATCTAAATGCCCTTGGTGCGAACGTAGTCTGAAATTGGGAGGGAGAGATCCCTTTCCGTCATTACAAGCTGTGGCAAAAAAAGAACACCTCAAGCCACGTATTAAAGCCAACAAAAACCATACCCAGCAGCGACGGACTCCCCAGTCAGTTCTTCCTACCCATCGCGTCAACTATCGACCAACGGGATTACCTTATCAGTTTCCTTACTATCAAAAAAAGCGGACAAATCCCAAAATATATCCAGTGATTCTATGCCTATTAGGTTTTGGTTTCTTGGGCTATTTAGATTTTATGCTCAAAATGATTAATCGTCCTTTTGTCCAGGCTCGTAGCAATTATACTCAGCAAAATTGGATTAATTCTAGAAAGAATGATAATCTTTCCTTCACTGATTATTATCGCCAGGGATACGCTTTTTATAAGATTCGTAAATATGAACTAGCTGTAGAAAAATTTAGTCAAGCAATCAAAAAAAATCCTACCCATGCTAAAACTCACATTAATCGTGCCAATGCCTATTATAAATTGAAAAATTATGAAGCAGCGATCGCTGACTATAACCGAGCTATTGCTCTCAATCCTAATAAATTTAAAGCTTACGTAAATCGGGGTAATGTACGCCATATTACCGCTGAGTATAGTAAAAACCCCAGTATAGAATATAAACAAGCTATCGCTGACTATAATAAAGCTTTACAAATCAACCCTCAAGAAGTAGAAGCTTATATTCGTCGTGGTATAGTTCGTTTTCAACTGGCAAAATATCATGGAGACTACCAACCAGATTTCCAAAAATCCCTACAAGACTTTGATAAAGCCATTAGTATCAGTCCATCTAGGGCAGAAGCATACTTTCAGCGTGGTTTAGTTCGCTATCAAATTGCCCAGTATAGCAGTAAGTTTGAGCAGGATTACCAGCAAGCTATCGCAGATTTTAACAGGGCTTTAGAAATTGAACCCCACTTAGCCAAAGTATATCTCAAGCGGGGAATAGTTAAGTACGAATTGGGTCAATATTCTGATAACAATTCTCAAGAAAAAAAGGACGAGGCTGTTGCAGACTTACAAGCATCCGCACGTATTTCCTTAGAGCAAAATGACATGGATATTTACCAAAGAGCTTTGAGTAGTATTTGTTTAATATCAGAAAATAAATGTGGTGAGATGCCAACAGTCAATAAAAATCCCCAAAAGTATATTCGAGTAGATTTTGAGTAATTTTAACCTTCAGTTCCAAAAAGTGCAGCATCAGTTATCGATATAAGATAGTGATTGCACATTTCTCCTGTTTGAAATCGGTATATAATTTTGGCGTTGCATAAGTGCGGGATGAATTAGCGTTTGAAACCATTGAGAAATCCTTGAAAATTTAGTGAAATCATCTCCTGATTCAGCAACGCCGTAATTTTTATTGCCAATATCTTTTTTTGGTAAAAAATTTTAAAACTTCTGTGTTGGCTGTTACAATATTATTAATAATTTTTACCTGTGGCGTTTTGGGAACGCGAATTCAGGTTTGCAAGGATTGAGAAGACAACGCAAAGAATAATTTTTAACATAACCAGCTGTGGTAGGCTGGTTTTTTCGGCGTTGCATGATAGAGGGATGAATTGAGATGTTCTACTGTGCATTGTCCATACTAGAAGTCTACGAAGATTAGAAAAAATGGGAAACGTCGAGGTAAACGAAATCACATTTGTGTAAATTACAATCGCCAATTTATAGATATCTATAATCCACCAAAAGGATACTCAAATGAGATCAAACAAGTGAGATCAAACAAGAATGCTTAAAAGCATAGGTTAATGCCTCGGGATTT
>CBZS010000422.1 GCA_000613065.1 Richelia intracellularis
TTTTTTGATTCTCAATTTGCCCGAACATTTAACCGTAATGCGATAAAGTCTAAAACTTAAAATTTAAGTTAAAGCAATGTAGGTAAATATTAAATATTACAGATTATTGCTTTGTTTTTTATTATCGAGACTGAGGTAACGATCATCTTCTATGTTGAAAATTGACATTGTTAAACGACAAGCAATGTAGTCTGTTATTTACTAAGGAGAGCTCAATGCTTGACGCTTTTTCTAGAGCGGTAGTATCAGCAGATGCAAGCACCTCTTGCATCGATAGCGGTAAAATCGGCGAATTACGTGGTTACTTATCTGCTGCTAACAGAAGACTTGATGCAGTAAACGCAATAGCTAGTAATGCTAGCTGCATGGTTTCCGACGCTATCGCTGGTATGATTTGCGAAAACCAAGGTTTAATTCAAGCTGGTGGTAACTGCTATCCTAACCGTCGTATGGCTGCTTGCCTACGTGATGGTGAAATCGTCCTTCGCTATGTAACCTACGCTTTATTAGCTGGTGATGCTTCCGTATTAGATGATCGTTGTTTAAACGGTTTAAAAGAAACCTACGCTGCTCTAGGTGTACCCTCTACTTCCACCGTACGTGCAGTGCAAATAATGAAAGCTCAAGCTGCTGCTCACATCAAAGATGAACCCAGCGAAGCTCGTGCAGGTGCTAAACTACGCAAAATGGGTAGCACCGTAACTGAAGACCGTTGCGCTAGCTTGGTTGCTGAAGCTTCCAGCTATTTTGATCGCGTTATTTCCGCTTTAAGCTAATCGCGAATAGCTATGGGCTAATAGTGTATTTGCTAGTAGCCAAGTGACCTGAAATTAACACCCGATCGAGATCCAATCTGGAGATAAAAATAATGAAATCAGTTGTTACCACGGTTATTGCCTCTGCTGACGCAGCAGGTCGTTTCCCTTCCACCTCCGACTTAGAATCAGTACAAGGTTCTATCCAGCGCTCTGCTGCTCGTTTAGAAGCTGCTGAGAAGCTAGGTACTAATATTGATACAGTAGCTAAAGAAGCTTATGATGCTTGCATCAAGAAGTACCCTTACTTGAACAATGCTGGTGAACCTAACTCCACCGATACCTTCAAGGCTAAGTGTGCTCGTGACATCAAGCACTACATGCGTCTAATCCAATACTGCTTAGTTGTTGGTGGTACTGGTCCTTTAGACGAATGGGGTATTGCTGGTGGTCGTGAAGTATATCGTGCTTTAAGCCTACCTACCGCTCCCTACGTTGAAGCTTTAAGCTTTGCTCGTAACCGTGGTTGTGCTCCTCGTGATATGTCTGCTCAAGCATTAACCGAGTACAATGCTCTCTTAGACTACGCTATCAACTCCCTATCATAGTTGATTTTGTGGTTGCGAATATGTAAATAAAATTAGGGTATTATTACCTGGGAATTTTTAGAATATTACTTTTCTGGTTTAGGTTGAGTATTATTCTGAGGCTTCCCAGGTTTGTTTTGGTTGATGGTTGTTAGTTGTTAGGAGAAACTGACAACTAATAACTGATAATTGAAATGACGGTTTCGGGATTTGCCTTCGTGATAAAATATTTTTACATCTAATGTATTCAGCCTCATTCTTTTTAAGATCTTTGAGGTTATGTTAAAGCCACTATTTTATGTATTAATCATTACTTCTGTTGTGTAAGTAATTGGCTAAGGAACTTCAAGATTGACGGCTAAGTTTTATGGATAAACGCTTTTTTAAGCTATTTAATCTCACCGAAGAAGAGGCTATAGCCCTATTAGAGACACCTCTAGATCAGTTGAGAGAAGATGACTCTCGCTACGTCGCTGCTTCCCACTTGATTAATTTTCCTACAGAAGCTTCTATTAATGCTTTAATTCGGGCAGTACAAAATACTGAATCTTCATTAGAGAACCGGATTGTACGGCGAAAATCCATCGAATCTCTGGGACGTTTAGAAGCTACCCAAGCATTACCAGTAATTCGCGGTTGTCTGGGAGATGATGACTGCTATACAGTGGAAAATGCTGTGTGGGCAATAGGGGAAATTGGGACTCAGGATGCAGATATCTTGGAAGAAATTGCTCAATTATTAGACAAACCAGAACAGACTTATCGGGTAATTATTCATACTCTGGCAAAGTTAGGGTATAAACTTGCGTTGGAGCGGATTCGTCGGTTTATAGAGGATGATGATAAAACCATTGCCAGTGCTGCAATCGCTACTATTTATCGTTTCACGGGTGACAATTCATCTATGGGTCAGGTGACTGATTTTTTACAGCACCCTAACGTATATGCCCGTAGATTATGCATTCAAGATTTAATTGATGTTCGTTATTACGATGCCATCCCCAAGATTACAGAATGCCCTGTATCCCTAGTATTTCGTCTGCGGGGAATAAGGATGTTGGCAGAGGCGGGGATGCCAGATGGTGCGATCGCTTTTACAGATGTTGAACCGTACTTAGATAAAGTTATTTGCGATCACCCCCAAGAATTGACTTTAGTGCATGAGTATGACATCACCCCAAGCTTAGAGTTTGCTATCCGCGAACTTTATGAGACAGATTTTGGGCGGTGTTACCTAGCGACACAGACAATATTAGAGCAGTATGGTGATATTGCCGGAGACGCTTTAATGGCAACCTATCGCCAGGAAGCCTACAACGACTATGGGGCACATTACCATGTGGTGAAGTTGTTGGGATGGTTGAAGTATGCCCCTGCCTATGATGTGCTGATAGAAGCCTTGTATAACCGCGAACCCCAATTTCAAAAATCACGCACAGCAGCAGCGATCGCTTTGGGTGAATTAGGCGAAAAACGGGCGATTCCTGAGTTGAAAAGTTGTATCGAAACTAAAATTTGGGATTTAAAATATGCTGCTTTACTTGCGTTGGAGAAACTAGGAGATGACAGCATTTGGGAAATTGCCGAGAATGACCAAGATTGGATCATTAGGACAAAGAGTGAGAAGCAAAGGAGCAAGAGAGCAGGGGAAAAAATTGATACTTAGGGGCTTGGAATCGAATAATCTACCTCCTTACCCTTTCACGCTCCTAGGAGGAATCCAACTTGCCTAAATTCTAAATTTTAGGCTTACCTGTAGCTTGCTTCTACATAGCATTACCTTATTGCCATTTAATTAACAATTTAAAATCCAAAATCCAAAATCCAAAATCTAAAATTTCATGACTCAGGACGCACTTTTTCAACAGCTAAAACACCCCAACCCCAACTTACGGGAACGCGCTATATGGGAACTAGTTGATGTTCGTGATGAAACTACTATCCCTCGATTAATGGGAGTATTAGGCGATGAAGACGTAGTTTATCGTCGCGCAGCAGTTAAAGCCCTAGGAGCCATTGGAGCAGATACGGCTCCCCTAGTGGTAGAGTCTTTGCTTAACAGTGATAATGTAACTGTTCGGGGCAGTTGTGCAAAAGCTTTAGCTCAAATTGCTGTTAACTATCGAGAAGAACCTTTTCCTGTGGAAGGTTTGGAAGGATTAAAAAAATCTCTGCATGACCCCAACCCTGTAGTGCATATTGCATCTGCCATGGCTTTAGGTGAAGTTGGTAATGCAGCTCTAGATATCTTGGTAGAAGCATTCAACACTACAGATAATATAGCTTTAGCTGTTGCGCTCGCTAATGCTCTTGCATCTATCGGCAATGAACAAGCAAGAGAGGTACTGACACAGATGGTTAGTAATGAATGCCTTCATACTTATGTTAGGGAAACAGCAACTAGTGCCCTGTCTCGGCTAGAATTGGTGATGAAAAATCAACCCAAAAGTTAGCCCTAAGTAATGGCGGATCTTCAACAAGCGATCGAAATAGCAGTTGCAGCACATAAAGGGCAATTACAAAGAAATGGATTGCCCTATGTGTTACACCCTTTAACTTTAATCATGGGTGGTGCTTCTGTGGAACCCACATTCCGCAGGTTAGTTAGCAAAGAAGATAATATTTACGACAGGGAGCACCAAAAAACTGTAGAATCCAGCACCGCTGTTCACTGAGGTTGGAAATCTGTTTCAAAGAAGCGAACGTTAATAAATGAATTGGGTGCGACTCTTTTGGTCGTACGGAGTACGATATAAGAATAATAAATGACAAGTCAACCACAGTAGTATTGACAGCCAAAAATGTACTTGATGGAATTGGCTTGTAAAAAGTGAAAAAACAGGAACAGTTCCACTCCCTATCCAAGCATCTACATCAAATCAACGTATATTTTGCTCACAAGCACGAGAACTATTTGAACAGATAGTTAGTTGCTTAGACTCAGACAGCATTTGTGGGTTAGAACACTCCCAGATAGAGAGTAAGTTACTTGAGAATGGATAGGAACTATTGAGACGGTTGTTACAAACAAAGAGATTTTCATAAACGCAGTCAAGATGAAATAGAGGCAGAGTGTGCAGGCACAGACTCAGTAAACAGAACACACAAGAAAAAATTGTCCCGCAAATTGACCACATTATTTGGCACAGTAATCGCCAATAGAATCGATTATGGAGGAAGAAAGATAAATACGCTATTTCCTTTGGATGGGGAGTTTAATCTACCAGCACAGCAATATTCTCATGGACTAAGACAGGGATATTATCCATGTGATTGAGTATTTGTGGAAAGCTGCATTTGCTTTTATTCTCAGACTTCAACACAGGCAGAAGCTAGGGAGAGCAAACGTTTACAGCTTATCCTTGAAGGTAAATCAAGTTCAGTTGCCCCAGGTATGCCCCGGAGTGCGACTTTACCCAAACTCACCCCCCAAGAACGTAAACCCGTGGATACCTGTGCTAGATATTTACTTAACAATGCCAAATACCTCAAATATGACGATTACTTAAAAGCTGGATTCCCCATCGCCACGGAGGTGATTGAGGGTCCTTGTCGCCACCTGATTAAAGACAGGATGGATATCACTGGGGCTAGATGGACCATGAGGGGTGCTGAGGCTGTTTTACCCCTGGGTTCTTTATACATCAGTGGCGATTGGGATGAGTATTGGCAGTTTCATCTACAACAAGAACATAAACGCAATCACCTGGCTTTGTACTCTAGTGGTATTCCTTTGCTCAAGCAAGTTCTCAAAGCTCGTTGTTCTACTACCCCTCCACCTCTTCCAATAGCTGTCTAAGTTCTACTCCCCGTCTTACTAAAAGAGTCGCACCCAAATGAATTGACATGAAACATTGAAACACCCAACCTAAAGTAGGAGTGGCAGTTAGTTTACCTAACTGATTTTGAATTGTTTGGGAGCCTTGTTTTAGAGATTGCCGTAATGCCCTGTGGCCTAGGCTGTAAACTAGCAAACACAAACCCATAACCATTGCTAAAGCCGCCACTCTTTTCCTTGAATTTAGAAACACAGTGGAAGTAAAAAACAATGGGTCTTTGAGAAACCGAAAACCACGTTCTGTAGATTGTTGTGCCTTATATTCAGGTAAAACATCTTCGTTGCTAAGTTTGTCGGCATCAAGAACATTGGTGGCAAGAATAAACCTGCCAGCCTGTTCTGTGGCAATGGTAATTGCAGTTTCTTTGGGTACAATTTCGGCTTGAATATGGGAAATTAGGGTAGGTTGAGAATCCTTGCGAGGTCTACCACGTCCCCGGTGTTGGCTATATTCAATAACTTCAATATTTGCAAGTTGATCAAATGGCAACTGACTCTCAAGTAATTTGGCTGGGTTGAATGCATCTTCGCCACATGCAAATTCCTATTGACACAATTTTCGTAGTTGTGATTGTGCCTGGGTATATTTTTTGGTCAGACGTTTGTTTTTCCAGTTGTTTTAAGTCAGATTCTTTACGGGCTTCACTTTCTATCACTAGCCACCGTTGTCGCACACCACCAGAATCATTACAACAGGGGGCAATACCATATCCTGGGATTTTACTTGGTACAAATGCATCAATACTGTTCTTTTCTAATAGTTCTTTTGCGGTTAGGGTTGCAGGAACTCGAGATACCCATGTGAATGAGACTATCATCTGCAAATTGTCTTCAGTGTAAAGGGGTGCATCCGCAACAAATAAAGCATCAATTTGCCATTGTTTGTGGAAATCTGCCATAAGTGTTCCAAACATGGCAGAATCGACTTCATTACCATGTGCAACTCTTAAATATAAAGGAATATCTCCATCACCACTCCACATCAAGTCAAGGATAAATTGTTTCAAATCTGGTCGGTGGTCTCTAGAATAACCATATGTAATTGTAATTAATCCTGATTGTGCTGATGGTTCATCATCAGTACCAGTTCCATAATCCCCATGTACATGAAATCAACTTGAATCCAAGTGGAAGCTGTCCATTTTCACTCCAAATCTATCTGCTGCTGATAGTGGGACTCGGATAAAAATTTCCGTTAATCCTGGATAATATAGTTTGTCTAAGACTCTGCCCAAGGGTTCATCGTTCAAATGTTCTGGTTGTATTCCCTCTGCCAATAAATGTTCCGTTGGAATCCCTTAAAAGAACTTCTCAAATAAATATAGTGGTGCACTGATAAAGCCTAAGCCATTGAGAATCATTGCTTTGACCACTTGGCCTGCCCTGATTATTTCTTGGGGATGAGTTGCAAGCAGTTGGTTGAACAAATCAACCAAACTCATTTCATCAATAATCCCTGCCACTATGCCTAAGTGCTCGATATCTTGTACTTTGATTTGTGATTCTGAAAAACTTATACTTCAAAAATACAACATTTTGCGATCGCACCTGCGGCATTTGGGGTGGAAGCGAAAATGGCAGCAGTATTACATGATGTAATTGAAGATACCAATTGGCAGCTAGATTATTTACGTGCTGAGAGATTCTCAGAGTCTGTAATTCAAGCAATTGATTGTCTCACCCACAGAGAAGGCGAAGAATATACAGCTTACATTGATCGTATCAGTACTAATAACCTTGCCAGGGAAGTCAAATTACCAGATTTAACCGAAAACATGAATCTGCTCAGACTCCCCAGCCTCAAATCAAAGGATATTTCTCGTATTGAAAGATATCATAGAGCTTGGCTGCGCCTCCAACAGCATCCCTCTGATAAGAAATAGCGAGAATTAATCCCAATCATCTTCTTATAACTGCTTCTCCAACTGAGAAATAGCTAATTTTATTACTGACTGCACCGCCGCTTCCTCTTCTTTACTCAAAGCCAATTGCAACGGTTCCACAGCAGAATTATCCCGGATTTTCATCAACGATAAAGCGGCAGATTTACGACTTTCTGACTCCGGATGCTTCAGTAATTCTACAAGTGTAGGGACGGCTGGTTTGTGAGTTAAATTACCTAAAACTGCCGCAGCTTCACACCTTACGGTTTCCGATGTATCGCCAAGGGCATTAATCAAAATATCAAAAGCTCCCGCTTTCGGGTCTTCTTGAGCAACTTTTGCGATCGCAGCTACTACCGCAGCCCTTACCCCCTCAGAATCTGAAGATAGTGCCCGATACAAGTGTTCTTTCGCTTCTGCACCGATAAATGCCAATGCCCAAGCAGCGTGTCCTTTAATACTTTCTGGATGTTTTGGAGACTCTATAATTTTGAGTAATTCTGGTACTGCGGGTTCTCCAGTTCTTGCCAATGCACCTACAGAAGAACCTTGAACTACCGTATCTTCATCGTTAATAAAAGCACGCACTAAGGTAGGAATAGCCGTTGGGTCGGCAATCAAGGTTAATGTTTTGGCACAGGCTCGCCTCACAACTGGATTGGGGTGATTTGTCAAAGCCTCTGTCAAAACAGGAGTTGCAGGTTCACCGATTTCTCCCAATGTTTCCGCAATTCTCAACCTTATCATCCCTCGAGAATCGCCAAAGCTCTCTACCATTTGCCGCATCAACTCATCATTATCAGGGTCAAAGGTGTGTAGGGTGATTTGTTCGGTGACTGTTTGAATTAAAGCATCTGTCTTCGCTTGTGCCCGTAAGGTTGCATCATCACCGGCTTGGGTTTTGGAGTTGAGTGTATTACTCATTATGAATTACCTATCACCTTAGACTAAAAATTGTGAGAGTAGTTAGATAAAAATTCAGGAGCTAGCAGTTATTTCACTTAGCCTCCTGTGTCGGAATTGTGCTAACAATTATTAGTATTTTGATTCAACAACCGAGAACAAAGAACACCCCATAATTATTTAGAAGATAAATTATACAAACATTGCAATTACCTGTCAATTGTCAACCATTAACTATTTAAAGATACTGGTAGGAGAATTGATTGATTGGACTTGATTAGAAACGGTAACTACCTAATTCCTAACTATTGACTAGCTTGCTGTTGACGCAGTTGTGTGATGATACCATCAATTTTATTAAGTTCTGGTTCTAGTTGAGCCATTACAGCTGATTTGGTCAACTTAGCTTTCTTGCCTGCTTCCATTGTGTCATTCACCAAGCGTTCCCGATATTGCTCAAATTCAGCAATTACCTCTGCTAATTCTTGGGGAGTTGCTTGTTCTGTTGTGGTTGCTTCTGAAGATTCAGCCATATTTTTTTCCTTAAATGCTATCTATTATTTATTGTCAACTTGGACAATATCCAAAAATGCCCATATATGAGGATCTTCTCAGATTGCGTTGCTCTCTGGCAAACTTTTTTAGTGTTGATTTTTGTAAAGACTTGAGTCAATGTTGTTAATTAGTTATTGGGAGAACCTTTGATTCGGCATCCTACTCCTCCTCTTTCTTGAAGACTTCTTTTTGCTGCATTTTCAGGGCTGAAAATTACTTTTTTCACAACATTCCACTCTTTTACCATTAAAGACTCAAATCTTTCTTCTTGTTCTTTGGGTCCCCCGTTTGTGATGTAGTAATTAAATCCATCTTTTCCGTCTACGAATTCGCCATTGAAGAAGTTGTAAATTGTATCGTTTTCGAGTTTCTCCCGTTTCACCTCCATACCTGCTGTATCCAAGTCTTTCGCAGCTTCTGACTCTAGTTCATATTGCAATTTCAACTTTGCTGCCATTTTCTCTGTAGTCATGCAAGGAACCATTTCTGCCATTTCTGTAGCTCCTTTAAGTGCCTCACCACTATCATTTACAACAACCACACCATTTCCCAGAAACAGTATGCCCATGTCCAAATGAAACTGTCCTGGTTGTTCTACGCAGATAACCTGCTCCATGTTTTCCAGACCAAAATCTTCACATATAACTTTTCTCACTTCATTCTCATGAAGTTGGTAGATATGGGCAGTTGCTGCGATCGCATCTTTGCCAACTATAATCACTGGTTTACCCGTGGCATCTTCTCCCGCGATCGCATTTCCACCTTCTATATATGCTCTGATGTGACTTACCTGTTGTCCTTTTGATTGCGCTACACGTTCACGCTCCATTCCCATTTCGAGTGCATTAACTCTTATCCCCAGAAGAATCCACAGGTGGTCTTCTTGTAATGCTTCTTCTAAGTATTCTGGAGCTATTTTCCCTTGCCATCGATGCCTTCTACCTGTTGTCATTGCCCATGCAAGTAGTTGATCATCGAATTGATTAAGTACAGCCACCTGCCCATTATCCAGGTATTCCACACTATCTTCTGCCCACTTTGACACAGGTTTATGGCTTTCTGTAACAGTGTAATTCAGACTTTCATATTCGCTTTTTGCCAGTTCCTCCTCAAAGTCTTCTCTACTTTTTGCATCCGTCAAGATTTCCAATCTTAACCCAAGTTCTTGGGCTGTTCTGGCAAAGAAACGTAAGTGTTCAATTTCTGTGTCCACTGGTTTTTCTGTCTGACCCTGTGTATAGTTAATGT
>CBZS010000423.1 GCA_000613065.1 Richelia intracellularis
CGATTTCATGTACATGGGGATTATGGAACTGGTACTGGTACTGATGATGAAGCATCAGCACAATCAGGATTAATTACAATTACATATGGTTATTCTAGAGACCACCGACCAGATTTGAAACAATTTATCTTTGACTTGATGTGGAGTGGTGATGGAGATATTCCTTTATATTTAAGAGTTGCACATGGG
>CBZS010000424.1 GCA_000613065.1 Richelia intracellularis
AAGCTAACCCCTGATAATCCAATCTTTACAAGCTAATAATGTGCATTTTCTAGATGAATTAAGGTAAGTATGCCCATGTATGGATATTTTATTATCCTTTCACTGATATTAAATGTTTAACCTTCAACCATCTCTGGCGACAAATATGATTATTTTAATCTTTCGTAATATTGGTGATATCAATTACATTCATTATCTTATATAGCTATATCTGACAAATCTCAACCATACCTTAATCAATATCTATCAAAAGCTTAGTGTGGTATAAATAAACCAATAAGTCCTTACCTGAAAGGCTTTTGAAAGGCTTTTGTGACTATATATATTTGTGCCATCACTAGTATTTGGAAGCCAAAAACACATAAAGAATGATTCTCACATCCAAACAAAATTAGAAAAAAATAAAAAAGGTTTACAAAAGTAAATAAAGTATGTATATTAGATTTCAGTAGGCAAACAGACCTACGGAAAAATATAACAGCAATCATAAATACAATGACTACAACCTTACAGAGACGCGAAAGCGCCAATCTGTGGGAACAGTTCTGTGGCTGGATAACCAGTACCGACAACCGTCTATACATCGGTTGGTTTGGTGTGCTCATGATTCCTTGCTTACTAGCTGCAACCACCTGCTTCATCATCGCCTTCATCGCTGCACCTCCCGTAGACATCGATGGTATCCGCGAGCCTGTGGCTGGTTCCTTAATGTATGGAAACAACATCATCTCTGGTGCAGTTGTTCCTTCCTCCAACGCAATTGGCTTACACTTCTACCCCATCTGGGAAGCAGCTTCCTTAGATGAGTGGTTGTACAACGGTGGTCCTTATCAATTGGTAATCTTCCACTTCTTGATCGGTGTATTCTGTTATCTCGGTCGTGAGTGGGAATTGTCTTACCGCTTGGGTATGCGTCCTTGGATTTGTGTAGCTTTCTCTGCACCTGTAGCAGCAGCAACCGCAGTATTCCTAATCTATCCTTTAGGACAAGGTTCTTTCTCTGATGGTATGCCTTTGGGTATCTCTGGAACCTTCAACTTCATGTTGGTATTCCAAGCAGAGCACAACATCTTAATGCATCCCTTCCACCAGTTAGGTGTAGCGGCTGTATTCGGTGGTAGCTTG
>CBZS010000425.1 GCA_000613065.1 Richelia intracellularis
TTTTGGCAGTTTTAGACCCCTCTATTTTCAATCTTGGTGAGAAATCCGGGTAAAGAAGTACAGAAATCTTTATATCATGTGATATTCTGATGCGGAATACCTTAACAAAATATGACAAAACAAGGATGCCGATGAAATAGTTGGTTTATTTATACCTTCCCATATATCTACCCTGATTTTAATAAAAGACTAGTTTAAGCAATCATCATTATTGATTGAGCTTGGTATAATCATTTAGTTAGTAGTATGAAGAATTATTCTCAAGGCGCATCTCCAGAAGTTTTAGCACCAGTTGCAGAGTATTTTAAAGTTTTGTCAGAAGTCAGTCGGCTGCAAATTTTGCGATGTTTGCAAACAGGACCTTTAAATGTCACGAAGATTGGTGAAGCAACTGGCTTAGGTCAGGCGAATCTCTCCAAACATTTGAAAGTACTAACTCAAGTTGGTTTAGTATCTCGTCAACCCCAGGGAGTCAGTGTCTATTACTCCATTTGCGATCCCATTGTATTTGATGTCTGTGAACTCGTTTGCAATCGCATCAGTATTCAAATCCAAAAACGAGCCCAAGAGTTTGAACAGATTAGAGCTTTCAGCACTGCGGCACAATAAATATTGCTAGTGCTGCCTAGTATACAAGTAAATAAAAATACATCAACATTCCTACTCAGCAACCGAATGTTTGTTTTTTATGGAACTAGGTAGTTTCAGTAATGTCTATATAATGAGACAGCGAAAATTAATCGCTGAAAACAGCTTGTTTATTTATATTCCACATTGGAGAAGTTAATTATGCAACGACTTCAAGTTGCTATTTTAGCGATCACTGCTTTGGGCAATTTAGTATTTTCATCTAGCACACAGGCTTATGAAAATACTAATCTCAGTATAAAAATTGATGGGATAAAAAACCTGAAGGGGCAGGTGTGCTTTAGTATTTTCTCCAGTAGTCGGGGATTTCCAGCTAATGAGAAAAATGCGATTAAATCAGGGTGTGTCAAAGCTGTAGACAAAACTGTTAAAGCTAATTTGGGTGAATTGAAGCCAGGTAGTTATGCCGTTGCTGTGATTCATGATATTAACGGAGATGGAGCCCTCAACAGTAATCTTCTTGGCATTCCGAAAGAGGGAATTGGATTCTCCCGCAATCCAAAAATTGTCACTGGTCCACCAAAATTTGGAGACTCTGCGGTTATTGTTGTTGGTCCGAATACTGATCTTGATATTCAACTGCAATACTTTTTATAGCTACGAGCCCAAACTCCTAATTAGGGTTTGCTGAAAAAAGAGAAAAAGGGCGTTGCTGAATCAGGGGATGATTTCACTAAA
>CBZS010000426.1 GCA_000613065.1 Richelia intracellularis
TACCCTCTGGTAAAGGTAAAAACTGCTCCAACCAGTCGTATTTACTCAATCTATAATTTTCCATGTCCTCCCATTCCTTACCTCTTGCAATTACTGATAGTATTCCAATGATTAAAATATCTGTTAAGAAATGGAGACGGGTTCTTTCTACAGGTGGATCTTCTATATCACTAAAAACTAATGACATTTTTTCTGTCAATGCAGTGGCATTGGCTAGACTCAAATTTTTTGAGCTTTTAATCTTTGGTTTCTAACATTTGAAACCCGTATGCGCAAGCCTTCTTGTCAGAGATAGCATTACACTAACCCGTTCAGTTCAGATAGACCCTTTGCGTCCTTAGCATAGGACTTAACTTCTTTAATACTTAAATCTCCATTTTTGTGCCCCACCAGTGTTCCCCAGTTGCGTCAACTTTTTTTGGCGATGCCCCTCCAGTACCCCCCCAAAAGGCGTTGGCGTAGCCTGCCCTTTCGCAGGAACTGCCCGTCGTTGGCGTTCGCACTTGACAATCAAGACATACTTGACAATTCTGTACAACAATCTGTAACTTTCACTACAAAATTAAATGCGCTTACCGTGCTGTAAAGATAAATCATTTGGGTGCGACTTTTTTAGTAAGACGGGGAGTGGAACTTAGACAGGTACTGTAAGAGGTGGAGGGGTAGTAAAACAACTAGGTTTGAGAACTTGCTTGATTAAAGGAATACCAATAGAGTACAAAGCCAGGTGATTGCGTTTATGTTCTTGTTGTAGATGAAACTGCCAATACTCATCCCAATTGCCACTGATGTATAAAGAACCCAGGCGTAAAATAGCCTCACCACCCCTCATGGTCCATCTAGCCCCAGTGATATCCATCCTGTGTTTAATCAGGTGGCGACAAGCTCCCTCAATGACCCCCGTGGCAATGGGGAATCCAGCTTTCAAGTAATCGTCAGATTTGAGGTATTTGGCATTGTTAAGTAAATATCTAGCACAGGTATCCACGGGTTTACGTTCTTGGGAGGTGAGTTTGGGTAAAGTCGCACTCCGGCGCATACCTGGGGCAACTGAATTTGATTTACCTTCAAGCATAAGCTGTAAACGTTTGCTCTGCCAAGCTTCTGCCTGTGTTGAAGTCTGAGAATAAAAGACAAATGCAACTTTCCACAAATACTCAATCACATGGATAATATCCCTGTCTTAGTCCATGAGAGAGAATATTGCTGTGCTGGTAGATTAAACTCCCCATCCAAAGGAAATAGCGTATTTATCTTTCTTCCTCCATAACAGATTCTATTGGCGATTACTGTGCTAAAGAATGTGGTCAATTTCCGCGACAATTTTTTCTTGTGTGTTTTGTTTACTTAGTCTGTGGCTGCACACTCTCCCTCCATTTCATCTTGAGTGGGTTTATCAAAATATCTTTGTTTGTAACAAACGTCTCAATAGTTCCTATCCATTCTCAAGTAACTTACTCTCTATCTGGGAGTGTTCTAACCGACAAATGCTGTCTGAATCTAACCAACTAACTATCTGTTCAAATAGTTCTCGTGCTTGTGACCAAAACATACCTTGATTTGATGTAGATGCTTCGATAGGGTGTAGAACTGTTCCTGTTTTTTCACTTTTTACAAGCCAATGTCATCAAGTGGGCAGCTCGAAAAATTGAGCAAGTAGCTCGCGAGATGAGAGTATAGGGAGAGCAGAAGCTGGGGTCGAATCGCCATGGAATAAAAAAAAGTCGGGGAACTTGAACAGCGATACCAGAAGTGAAAAAGCAAGAAGACCCTGTTGATGAAGTTAGACGAGACGGTGCCGTGGTCATAATTTCGTCCGATTTTAGAACAAGTGCATGAGAAGTCCCAAAAAAATAATGCTGAGCGAAATCCCATAGATGCAATAGTCATGTTCAAAATGCTTGTGCTGCAACAACTGTACAACATAACATCAGTGATGAAGAACTGGAGTACCAGGTCAATGACCGACTATCGTTCATGACATTTTTGGGCTTGGGGCTAGCAGAACCAGTACCAGATGCAACTACAGTTTGGTTATTTCGGCAGCAGTTGAAACAGCAGGGTCTTATTGAAGAACTTTTTGAGCAATTTGATAGCGAGCTCAGAGACAAAGGCAACCAAGCTAAGGGTGGTCAAATAGTAGATGCCACACTGATTCCAGTTCCCAAGCACCATAAGACTAAGGAAGATAAGCAAAAACTTGCCCTAGGAAAAATTCCCGAAAGTTGGCAGCAAAAGCCTCATAGCTTGTCCCAGAAGGATACCCATGCTCCCTGGAGAAAAAAGAATGGTCAGAGTTCCTTTGGTTATAAAAACCACATCAGTATCGATGTAGAGTACGGTTTTATTCGTCGCTATCAAGTCACGGATACCTCCGTGCATGATTCCCAAGTGTTAGGGGCACTGTTGGATGAGCAAAACCAGGGGCAAGAGGTTTGGGCAGATAGTGCCTATGGTAGTGAATCTATTGAATGGATTCTACAGATTTTACAATTCCTCAGTCACATTCATGAACGAGCCTACGGCAATCATCCATTGACTGGAAAACACAAAGAAGATGATGGAGAGCGTTCTCAACTCAGAGCTAAGGTCGAACAGGTTTTTGGTCACTGGGTTAATGAAATGGGAGGCAAGTTAATGGGTTCCATTGGTAAGCAGTCACTCAAGGCGACTATTGGAGTGAAGAATTTAGTCTACAACTTCAAACGTTATGGATTTTGGGAGAATAAAAATCCTAAAGCTGTGAGATAATTGGGTCTAAATTGGCTCTATTGAGCCAGATTGAAACTAGAAATCATTCCGGTTGAGCTATTTTTTGCCCAACTTAACTTTCTTGTAGTTCTTCGAACCCCCTCAGATTACCTAAAACTTGATTAATCGAGGTGCCCAAGTATATTTTTGGCTGTCAATACTACTCTGGTTGACTTCTCATTTATTATTCTTACATCATACTCTGTACTACCAACAGAGTCCCACCCAAATTATTTCTCCAATGATTTCATCATAATTTATTTCTTTGTGCAATGAGTTGCATACTTTTTCAGGGACTTGAGAAAAATGTTTTTTCATACTACCTAGCATTTGGCTTGTTATTTGTTGAAAAATTTGTTTTGAATTCGTAATTATCATTAATTTTTTAATGTTCTCAATCTCTTCTGTCTCTTGAACATTAGTAGCAACATCTATTCGGTTGACATTTTTCTCAAATACCACATCATAAAAATATGTCAACATTTTAATTATTAATATTGATGCAAACATTTTAATTTTTATTATGTTTTGTTATTATATATATTCGCTTTTCCTTTTATCCACTATAAAACTTTATAATCTCAACCTCATGAAATTTAGACAGTAGGTATAGCATCATCAAAATTCCTATGAAAATAAACTTCCAGCCTCGAAATAAAACACAATATTGAATGGAGCGTTAGCGATTTTATAAAAATAAAAAACTTGCTTCGAAATTTGTTACATTTCCCCAATAGGCAAAATATACTGTTTTAATCCATATACTGAATTTACTTTTACATTTTCTGCATACTACAATCTGCATCATTAATGGTGTTCTGCCTTTAGTCCCAGCTATTACAACTCATTGTCTGGTTAGTACAACCAATAACTACACAAACAATCTGTGACGCGGTAATATGCCCCTAAACCAGATTGGTAAATCTCTGGCGAAATCACGTTAAATTAACTAGGTAAGCCTTAAGTCAGTTGCTCCTTACCCAAAGGAGCATCATACACACTACCAAGCCAAACATCATCAAAGCAGATATGCCAAGAACTCAGAAAAACGATAACTTTATAGATAAATCCTTTACCGTCATGGCAGATTTGATCCTAAAACTTCTGCCAGCGAACAAAAAAGCAAAAGAAGCTTTCGTTTATTATCGGGACGGAATGTCCGCACAAACAGAGGGTGAATATGCAGAAGCCCTAGAAAATTATGAAGAAGCTTTAAAATTAGAGGAAGACTCCAACGATCGCGGCTACATTCTTTACAATATGGGTTTAATTTACGCTAGTAATGGTGATCGTGATAAGGCATTAGAGCTATATCATCAAGCTATCGAATATAATCCCCGTTTGCCCCAAGCACTTAATAACATTGCCGTCATCTTCCATTACCAAGGAGAAAAAGCCAAAGAAGCAGGGGACCAAGATGGAGGGGAAGCATTGTTTGATAAAGCTGCTGATTATTGGGTAAGGGCTATTCGTATGGCTCCCAACAACTATATAGAAGCACAAAATTGGTTGAAAACCACAGGTAGAATGGAAATCGATGTATTCTTTTAAAGGCTGTTCAAAGTAAATAATTCTTATTCTAATGGCTGATATATAACTACGAATCCAGCATTTTGGATTAATCTTAATATTCAGCTAGAAAGAATGGTGCTTAATAATTATCAGACCTAGTTGTTGTGCCAACTGCAAAAAATGATATAACACAATATTAGCCATAGGAGTAGGGAAACTTTATTCCTATTAACTATATTTGTTGTAAACACTTTTTTATTTGGCATTAACATTAACTGCATCAAAAAAATAAGCTTATGATTCATAAAGAACAAGTACGTAAGGTAGCCCATCTGGCTCGTTTAGAACTAACTCCAGCAGAAGAAGAACAATTTACAACCCAGTTAGGAAATATTTTAGACTATGTCCAGCAACTCAGCGAATTAGACGTTAATGATATTGCCCCAACAACTAGGGCGATCGATGTTAGCAATATCACACGCCCTGATATACTTCAACCTTATTCAGAAAGAGAAGCCATCCTCCAGAGCTCACCAGAGCAGGAGGGAGACTTCTTCAAGGTGCCTAAAATACTCAATGAAGAATAAATAAAAAGTTTTTAAAGTTACGTTAGTTGTACTTGTAACAGAATTTGCTGGTTGCTAGTATGGGCACATATACAGAAATTATATACAGAAACTGACGTTGCTGAATCAGGGCATGATTTCACTAAATTTTCAACGATTTCTCAATGGTTTCAAAGGCTAATTCATCCCGCACTTATGCAACGCCCAGAAACTAAATTTACTATATTCTGTCGTGTCAAAATTGAACAACAACTATCCTACCCCCAATAGGGGGTAATTTTTTTGGCGTTGCATATTTGCGGGATGAATCAACCAAATACAGGTATTTCTCTATACTGAAAGTAATGAAGTAACAATCGAATAGAGTGCTGAAGCATATCTACGGATTTAGAGTAGCATAATGTTTTTCGATGTAGACCTGGGAGATAATGACGTAAACGTGTGTTTTCCCCTTCTACTCTGGTCATATATGTTTTGCTAATAATATGGTCTCCTGGTTCAACAAAACTGGCGTACAATTTCCATACATCTGTGACATAAAAATAGCACTTCCAGAGGTAGACAATATCCCACAAAAATTGAAAGGTTTCTGCACTATGGTCTCCCAGTACCCAAGCTAAAATTCCTTGGCGGAAATCGTCTACTGCTGTCCACAAGCAAATTTTGTTTTTTTTTACCGACGAAAGTTTCTAATTGGTCCAGTTCTGCAACTTCTGGGATATCCTCTATTGATGGTGCATCTGGCAATTTTTCACCAACTTGTTTTACCCAACTAATTATGGTTGTGTGATGCACTCCTTTTTGGCGTTCAATAGCCCTAAATCCCGAGCCATTAACCTATGCTTTTAAGCATTCTTGTTTGATCTCATTTGAGTATCCTTTTGGTTGATTATAGATATCTGTAAATTGGCGTTCGCAATTTACACAAATGTGATTTTGTTTACCTCGACTTTTCCCATTTTTTCTAATCCTCGTAGACTTGCAGTATGGACAATGCACACTAGAACACTTCAATTCATCCCTCTCTTATGCAACGCCATTTTTTGCTTATATTTTCCAAGGGCAGCCCTCTCATAAAACTCCATGAAAATAAGAGAACTCGTTACAAACAGTATGAGTCAATATAGGTTTCAAAAAATACTAAAAAAACCGACAAGTAGTGACGTTAATAAAATATTTGGAGTCACCATTTATCGGCAAACGGAATATTAAGTTCAATGATGGAGATAGTTTTTCTAATTACATTCAAGCATCAAAACTGAATATAAATAGAAAATGGCAAACTCTTATGGTATTCTTCAAGTTTCTAACATTTAGACTCTGCTCAATGTTAAACGAATGTAATCCTTTCGGATGTGAAAGAACCATACATTATTCCGACAAAATATACGAAGCCAAAACTTTAATAAGATTGTTTTTACTACCCAAATTACCTTTGTCTATTATTTTCTCGTGGTTTGGCCTTATTAACCCGAATTGCACGACCCATCCATTCCGCACCATCTAATGCTTGAATAGCAGCCTCTTCTTGGTCATCTTCTAGCATTTCCACAAAAGCAAAACCTCGCATACGTCCAGTTTCCCTATCTGTGGGTAAAACCACTCTTTTAACCTCTCCATAATCTGTGAATACAGTTCTCAAATCATCCTCAGTAGCTTGGTAGGAGAGGTTTCCAATGTAAATAGTCATGGGTTCACATTCAGTCTCAACGAAACACGCTTAGTTCAGCCAACAGGATGGACATGGTACAAATGCAAAAAAGAGTCAGGCCACCTTTGGTTTATGAATAATCAGCCTTAGAGTTGAACAATCAACAAATTTTCACTGTTTATGACTATATCATTTATTGGGCTGAACTTGCACATACGTTCATATGATAACTGATAGTGTTGATTTTCAAAGTACAAGATTTTACAAACCTCAATAAGGTCTCGAAATTAGTATTCCTCAACCCGACAAACTCTTAGGGAAATAATTACGGGTATTTTTTGTTACTTGATGTATGTTAGAGAAGCACACTATAAATTTTAATTTATTTAGCACATGTGTGTATCTTTAGTCAAGATGTTTATTAGATTGCGAGATAGTTGGATTATTAGTTCAAATCTCATCTGAGGTTTATAAAAGCAATAATTTATAATAGTTACTTATAGATTTTACAACAGATTTTGAATATTTTTTCAGACATTATGGAATTTTAACTTTCAAAATATATTGAACACTAAATCCTGATTTATAGTTAAGTTTATGCAGTTCAAGCACCTTATGTTGTATATGGTTTTCCTAGTGACATGGATAGTCTTATGCGACTTGTAAAATTAGCAATTTATCTATGTATATATTTATATGTATGAATAAAATAGCTAAAATAAGTTTCTGTTTTGTTTGCTTTGCCAACAGGTGGTACATAACGTCTTCTGTTCATATTAATATATCCTAATTAGATAAGCAGTGATATTCATATATACATTATGGTTAAATTAAATTTCCAAAAGAAAGAAAAGAGACAGAACAAAGAACAAAAGAGATGAGTTATACTGTATACTTATCTTATAGAGTAAACCCATTCTTTTTGAATATAGAGAGTAAATATAAACTTTATGTTGTTTGAAATGGAAATTTAATTCACTAATAAATGGTAATTAATTGCCATTTATTACGAACTTTGAGAACTCATTTGGTTTGGAGTTAGTTAAATCGCTTTCCTGGGTATTACTACCAGTAGCCCTAGTACTAACAGACTCAGTATAAATCCGTCTATCATTAGTTCTAGGTCTTTTGCATTTCATAGTTACTTACCTGGTGCAAATTTGATTTAATACCACTTTTAATAGATATTGTGATGTAATTAACCCACATTCGGCAGGTCCGCTCGCAAAATGTTGTATTTTTGAAGTATGAGTTTTTCCGAATCACAAATCAAAGTACAATATATCGCTCACTTAGGCATAGTGGGAGGGATTATTGATGAAATGAGTTTGGTTGAACAAATCAACCAACTGCTTGGAACTCATTCCCAAGAAATAATCAGCGCAGGCCAAGTGGTCAAAGGAATGATTCTCAATGGCTTAGGCTTTATCTGTGCACCACTATATTTATTTGAGAAGTTCTTTTAAGCGATTGCAACGGAACATTTATTGGGAGAGGGAATACAACCAGAACATTTGAACGATGAACCCTTAGGCAGAGTCTTAGACAAACTATATGATGCAGGATTAACGGAAATTTTTATCCGAGTCCCACTATCAGCAGCAGATAGATTTTGAGTGAAAATGGACAGCTTCCACTTCGATTAAAGTTGATTTCATGTACATGGGGATTATGGAACTGGTACTGATGATGAACCATCAGCACAATCAGGATTAATTACAATTACATATGGTTATTCTAGAGAGCACCGACCAGATTTGAAACAATTTATCCTTGACTTGATGTGGAGTGGTGATGGAGATATTCCTTTATATTTAAGAGTTGCACATGGTAATAAAGTCGATTCTGCCATGTTTCGAACACTTATGGCAGATTTCCACAAACAATGGCAAATTCATGCTTTATTTGTTGCGGATGCAGCCCTTTAGATTGAAGACAATTTGCAGATGATAGTCTCATTCAGATGGGTATCTCGAGTTCCTGCCACCCTAACTGCCGCAAAATAACTATTAGAAAAGAAAAGTATTGATGCATTTGTACCAAGTAAAATTCCAGGATATCGTATTGCCCCCTGTTGTAATGATTATGGTGGTGTGCGACAACGGTGGCTAGTGATAGAAAGTGAACCCCGTAAAGAATCTGACTTAAAACAACTGGAAAAACGTCTGACCAAAAAATATACCCAGGCACAATCCCAACTACGAAAATTGTGTCAACAGGAATTTGCATGTGCCGAAGATGCATTCAACCCAGCCAAATTACTTGAGAGTCAGTTGCCATTTCATGAACTTGCAAATATTGAAGTTATTGAATATGGGCAACACCCGTGACATGGTAGACCTCGCAAGGATTCTCAACCTACCCTAATTTCCCATATTCAAGCCGAAATTGTACCCAAAGAAACTGCAATTACCATTGCCACAGAACATTAGTGGCAGGTTTATTCTTGCCACCAATGTTCCTGATGCCGAGAAACTTAGCAACGAAGATGTTTTACCTGAATATAAGGCACAGCAATCTACAGAACGTGGTTTTCGGTTTCTTAAAGACCCATTGTTTTTTACTTCCACTGTGTTTCTAAATTCAAGGAAAAGAGTGGCGGCTTTGGCAATGGTTATGGGTTTGTGTTTGCTAGTTTACAGCCTAGGCCAGAGGGCATTACGCCAATCTCTAAAACGAGGCTCTCAAACAATTCAAAATCAGTTAGGTAAACCAACTGCCACTCCTACTTTAGGTTGGGTGTTTCAATGTTTCATGTCAATTCATTTATTAACGTTGGCTTCTTTGAAACAGATTTCCAACCTCAGTGAACAGCGGTGCTCGATTCTACAGTTTTTTGGTGCTGTCTGTCGTAAATATTATCTTCTTTGCTAACTAACTTACGGAATGTGGGATTAATCCGGAAAAACACAATAAAAAAGTCATAAAAAAACCAACATTGAGTCGGTTATAGTTTGCAGGTTAAGTATTTTGAGCTACTTTAATTTTTCTCCTTACACTTTTGTTAAATATTAGGCGAAAGAAGAAAAATCTAAATCTGGGGGGATATCTTGGATACGTCCTGGTCCCACGGCTTTTAAAGCTTCTGCAAGGTCAATATCACTAGTGTATAAGGCACGACCAATGATCGCTCCTGTTACTCCCTGGGGCTCTAAGGCTAGTAGGCTGAGTAAATCAGTAACAGAACTCATACCACCAGAAGCAATTACGGGAATGTTAATCGCTTCAGCCATTTCCCGCAAAGCATCTAAATTCGGGCCAGAAAGGGTTCCATCACGGTGAATGTCAGTATAAATAACTGCTGCGGCTCCCAATTTCTGCATTTGTACAGCTAATTGGGTAGCTAGTACCTCCGATGTTTCCAACCAGCCACGGGTAGCAACTTTACCATTACGAGCATCAATTCCAATCATAATTTGTCGGGGGAATCGCTGACAGAGTTCCTGTACTAATTGGGGTTGTTCAACGGCAACAGTACCCAAAATTGCCCACCGTACCCCTAAATTTAATAATTGTTGTACGCTATCTTGCGATCGCAATCCACCACCTACCTCTACGGGTATAGATATGGCTTCAACAATGGCAGCTATTGCTTCTAGGTTAATAACCTTACCAGCTTTGGCTCCATCTAAATCTACTACGTGCAGTCTAGTAGCACCCTGTGCTTCCCACTGTTGAGCAACTTCTATGGGATTTTCATTAAAAACTTGTGATTGTTCGTAGTCACCCTGGTAAAGTCGCACACAACGACCTTCAAGTAAATCAATGGCTGGAATTACTTCCATTTAAATAATCCTTATTTTTTATTGAAAAAGGGAAATAAGAAATGGGTACCAAGTAACGATTTAAAATCTTTTACCCTTTTACTGTTTTCTGAAAATCATTTTACCAATGGCTAGGGCCCAAACACTCATACATGTCAACTTAAAGTAAAATTCTAACCCCATCTTGTTCCCATGTTTTGTGTAAGAGCAATATGTGGGAGGCTGGCTCCAGCCTCCAGACAGCGATAGGAGGTTATAACCTCCAAATAAGCATTTCCAGCCGGAGAATGGAAACGGAATTAAAAAAGGAGTTTAGATAAAGTTAATACCAATGGCAAACATTACGCCCCTACAAATTATTGGTTCTTACCTGGTAGTTTCAATTCTAGAGATTTTCTTAACCTTTACTCTTTAATTGTCTTACCGCTTGACGGAAACCTAAAACAATCAGGATATTAGCAAGGGTTAAAAAAACTTCTGCTCCTCCATGGAGCCAATCTATATTTGCCAAGGATTCACCGTAGTTGATTTTGGCATAAATTCCTGCAGGAATGGTAACCCCTACAAATACGAGAGTGCCGTAAAATCCATAGAGTGCCAGACGTGGCATTTGAGGAACTCGACTAATAAACCACAGAAAACCTAGGTAAGGAAATAGAGAAAGGGCAAATAGGGTATCTTTAGAAATCATTATTGTGAAGAGGGAAAAAGGTTAAAGGGGAAGGGGGAAACAATTTTCAGGTTTCATTGTGTGTTTTCTCCAGAGTTGGTGATTTAATTTGTGCTTGGGAAACTGGCTTATCTGTAGTTTCTGGTCGACTGGAACGCCAAATCCAAAAAGCTGCTCCCCACAGAGTAAAGTTACCAAATAAGGTGGTGGAAGCTTGGAGAGTAACTAGCCATTTTAGAGATGTGGGATTATCAAAATAATGCCAGGTACAAGCACACATAGCACTAATGAGTGCTGGTAACATAGCAAAAGATAATGCGGACCAGTTATGGTTGTTTGTAACTTCCCCATAATCCCAAATTAACCAAATGGCGACAATCCACTCAATAACACTAGAGACATGAATAATCCAGGTGGGAATTGAAAGAGCGTGCATAAGTTCAGTTATCAGTTGACAGTTGTCGGTTGCGAGATATGATTCTGGAGCAATATTAAGATTTATGCTCGATATATCTATAAATACTAGATATTATGTTCAACAGGTTAATAATCTAAAAATGGCTATGCGGGCGTTATTGTCTGGATATTACGGCAAAGGAAATGGTGGTGATGAGGCTTTATTGGCAACTCTTTTGCAAATGCTAACACCATCTGTAACCCCTGTGGTGCTTTCCGCCGATCGCAAGATGACTGAACAAAGTTATGGTGTGGAGTCGGTCGAGCGAATGGAGTTTTTGCCTGTGTTCCAAGCTTTACGCTCCTGTGATGCTTTTATCTGGGGTGGAGGGAGTTTAATTCAAGATGCAACTAGTGCTGTAAGTCCATTCTACTATGGAACGATGATGGCAACGGCTCAGAAAATGGGATTAAAAACCATTGCTTGGGGACAGGGAATTGGTCCTTTGCAGCGTAGTTCTACCCGTTGGCTAGCTAAGAAATGTTTTGCTGGATGTAGTCAAGTGAGTGTTCGCGATCGCGTTTCGTCTGCTTTACTATCAGAATGGCAGGTTCCCCACATTTTCGCTCCCGATCCGGTTTGGGCTTTAGCTAGTAAGCCTGTGACTGAACTAGAAAATTTACCTACACCCAGGGTAGCTATAACTCTACGCAGTCATCTCCTACTTACACGCGACCGCTTAAATAATTTAGTCCAAGCCTTGGTGGAATTTCAACAAATCACGGGTACTTTTATCATTTTATTGCCATTTCAACCATCCCATGATTTAGCGATCGCCCAAGTTATGCGATCGGCACTCCAGGAGAATAGTAAGATTATTTCCCTCAAAGATCCCCAAGTTCTTAAAGGTGTA
>CBZS010000427.1 GCA_000613065.1 Richelia intracellularis
CCCTCACCCATTGCCACAATGCTACCAGCAGCCTCATGACCGAATAGAGTCGGTGGTGTGAGCATTTTCGCATGCCCCCCCCCGTGCCATACCTTTAAATCTGTACCGCAAGTTGTCGCTGCACCAACTTGGATGACTACTTCTCCTGGTGCAGGAGTTGGATCGGCTACCTGTTCTAAACGTAAATCCTCTTGACCGTGAAGTAAGGCTGCTAACAAGGTTTTGACCTGAATTTTACCTACAATTTGCTGGGATCGATTTTATCACTCCTAGTCTGATAAATTTTCTCTGCATTTGAAAAACTGCTAATCAAGGGCAATTCACAATTTACCAACCAAGATATAAAATTGCATAATGTGCTTTTTCAACGACCAATTTGCCAAAGACTATGAGGAAGTTAAGCCTTCAGAAAAAGTTTCGGAAGAGATAAAAAAATAGGGCGTTGCATAAGTGCGGGATGAATTAGCGTTTGAAACCATTGATAAATCCTTGAAAATTTAGTGAAATCATCCCGCACTTATGCAACGCCAAAAATAGATGTTGTTTAACTCCTGTGAATCAGCAAACTGCTAATTTACAATCGTTGGGATGTCTGGAAAAATTTGCTGCATATCCTGCAAGATTAGAATCGTTTCGTAATCCTGCTACCGTTGATGAAATTTGTGATTGTATTCATCAAATTATTAGAAGTAAAGGGTGAAATAAAGATCAATAGATACAGAAAAATTGAAAGCTATACTGACAATATGAACGCTAGATTCCCGATTAAGTAATGCCAAAATTACTGATGATTTAAAGGGGAGATAAAATAACCAGCTACCAATCACAGATTACTAATCGACACTCTAGGAATTCAAAAATTCTTTGGCGATGGCCTTTTTGTTTTTTCCTTCCACCACCCCTGATAAACTGCTACCTGTTAACAATGGTACTTCTTGCCAACATCCTTGAGAGAACGAGTAAACTCCACCTTGGCGAATATGGCGTAGGAGGG